>DBGCIZ010000222.1:0-16528 GCA_048355355.1 Christensenellaceae bacterium
TTTACGTCAATATTTTTCAGGTTATGCTCCCTGGCTCCCTTTATGGTAATGTATTCCTTCAAAGTTGCCCCTCCAGCTCTCTGATTTCATCTCTCAGCTTGGCCGCCGCCTCAAACTCCAGCTCTGCGGCAGCCTGCTTCATCTGCTTGGTCAGGATTTCGATGCGCTTTCTCACATCGCCTGCCGGCATGGTCTGGGCCTGGTGGCCCTCCTCCTCCACCTTGGCGGAAAGCTCCAGCCCGGCGGCAATTTCCTTCTGAATGGTGGTGGGGGTGATGCCGTGAACCCTGTTGTATTCCTTCTGGAGCTGCCGCCGGCGCTCCGTCTCTAAAATCGCCTTTTTGATGGACTGGGTCATGGTGTCCGCATAGAGAATCACCCGGCCCTCTGCGTTTCTCGCCGCCCGGCCGATGGTCTGAATCAGGGAGGTCTCGTTGCGCAGGAAGCCCTCCTTATCTGCATCCAGAATGGCCACAAGGGCCACCTCGGGAATGTCCAGCCCCTCCCGCAGCAGATTGATGCCCACCAGCACGTCAAACTCCTTGAGGCGCATGCCCTTAATCAGCTCAATGCGCTCCATGGTCTTGACGTCCGAATGCATATACCGGACGCGGATGCCCATTTCTGCATAATAGTCAGTCAGGCGCTCGGCCAGCTTTTTGGTCAGGGTGGTCACCAGGACGGAATAACCCTTGGCCACCGTTTTCTTAATCTCGCCCAGCAAATCGTCCAGCTGGTTTTCCACCGGCCGAACCTTGATTTTCGGGTCAATGAGGCCCGTGGGGCGGACAATCTGCTCCACAACCTCTCCCCCAGCCAGGCCGCGCTCGTATTCCGCCGGCGTGGCGCTGACGTAGATGGCCTGGTTAATCCGCTGGTTAAACTCGTGAAATTGCAGGGGCCTGTTGTCCGCCGCAGCCGGCAGGCGGAAGCCGTGCTTAATCAGCATCTCCTTGCGGGCCCTGTCTCCATTATACATGCCCCGCACCTGCGGCAGCGTCACGTGGGACTCGTCCACAAAGAGGAGAAAGTCCTCGGGGAAGAAGTCCAGCAGGGTGTAGGGCGGCTCGCCAGGCTTTCGCCCGTCAAAATAGCGGGAGTAGTTCTCAATGCCCGTGCAGGAGCCTACCTCCTTCAGCATCTCCATGTCGTAGGTGGTGCGCTGGGTAATGCGCTCCGCCTCGAGAAACTTGCCCTCCTTGGTGAACATCTCGGCCTGCTTCACCATATCCTCTTTAATCTGGGCCAGGCTGCCCAGCATCTTCTCCCTGTCTACCGTGTAGTGAGTGGCGGGGAAAATCATGGTATAGCTGACCTGCAAGAGGGGCTTCCCCGTCAGCACGTCCACCTCCAGAATCCGATCCACCTCGTCCCCAAAAAACTCCACCCGGATGGCCTTTGCCAGGCCCCCAATGGGATAGACCTCTACAATATCCCCCCGCACCCGAAAGGTGCCGCGGGAAAAGTCGATGTCGTTTCGCTTATATGCAATGGAGACCAGCTTCTCCATAAAATCGTCCCGATCCAGCTTCATGCCCACACGGACAGCCGCCACCGCGTTGCGGTAGGTATCCGGGTCGCCGATGCCGTAAATGCAGGACACGCTGGCCACGATAATTACGTCCCGCCGCTCCAGCAGGGCGGATGTGGCGCTATGGCGCATCCTGTCTATCTCCTGGTTGATGCTGGCGTCCTTCTCAATATAGATATCGCTCCGCTCGATATAGGCTTCCGGTTGATAATAATCGTAGTATGACACAAAAAATTCCACAGCATTATGAGGAAAATATTCCTTAAATTCGCTGCAAAGCTGGGCTGCCAGGGTTTTATTGTGCGCCAAAACCAGGGTGGGGCGCTGGGTCTCCGCAATGACGTTGGCCATGGTAAAGGTCTTGCCCGAGCCGGTTACGCCCAGTAGGACCTGGCTTTTTTTGTTGGCCTCCACGCCCTCCACCAAGGCCCGAATGGCCTTTGGCTGGTCGCCGGACGGCTTATATTTCGACTCCAGCAAAAACTTTCCCAATTCGTTCTCCTTCCGCAAAATCCATATGTATTATTATAATACTGTTTCTCCCCCTTTAACCAGAGTGTATTCACAAAAATTTCGCGAAGATAGAATTGCAAACATAGCGCAAATGGGGTATAATTTTTAAAAAGCGAGGTTTTCGCCAGGTATTTGGCGCACTGCTTTTTCGCATCTGAAGGTCGGCGCGCTGCGGCAGCGGGAGAGTTGGCCGCATCGCCAGAAGATATAAGGAGGTTATTCATATGGGAATCTTTAAAGGGCAGTCTAACAAGCCAGAGCTTTATATATCCGCCAATTCGCATTTTGAGGGCAACATTGCCACGGAAAACGATGCCCGCATCGATGGGGACATCACCGGCGACATTACCGCCATGAACGGCACGGTGTTTTCCGGCAGCGGCTCTGTCATCACGGGCAATATTTACGCAAAGGATACCTGCCTGGGCGGCGTTTTCAACGGCAACGCCTATTGCACCGGCGAATTTGCCGCAGAGGGTACGGCTGAAATCAAGGGAGACATTTTTGCCTCTGCCATGGCTATTGACGCCGGCGCAAAATATAGCGGCATGGTGACCCTTGGGCCAAACGTCGTCGTCCCCAAGACCACTGACGCCCCAGCCGACGCAGAAGAGGACGAGGAAATCTAGCCCATCCAGCGATTTACAGAGGCAGCCAAATGGGCCGCCTCTTTTTTGTCCGCGAAAAATTTTTGCAGCCCAGGCCTCTGGCGGAACTTTTCCTCCCCCTTGCCTCGTCTCAAGAAAAAAAGGAGGAGAATGTATGAAAAAACAGCGCTATGCCATCGTCGCCGGGCTGCTGGCCCTGACTCTGCTGGCGGGCTGCGGGCGCCCTGCCGCCCCGCAGAAGGAGGCCTTTTCCGTCGTCGCCCCTACTGCTGAGGCGGCCCCTCTTTCCTGGGAGGAAATCTCCGCCCAGACGGACGCCATGGCCGCCATCTCTGCCCAGGCCGAAGCCTTTGGGCTGGACCTTGCCTCCCGCATGGAGGAGGACACCTTTGTCTTTTCGCCCTTCAGCGTCTACCTGGCCCTGGCCGCCATGATGGACGGCGCCACCGGCCAAACCGCAGAGGATATGGCCGCCGCTCTCTGCCCCGAGGGCATGGACGAGGCCGCCTTTCAGGAGGGAATCCGCGCCCTGCTTGCGCTGCTGGAGCAGGACGAGGGCAGCCTAATTCAGATTAGCACCCTGGTCACTCTGGCCCCGCGGTATCAACTCACGGCGGGCTTTGCCGAGGCAGTAAGCAACTACTTCGGCGGGACCACGGCCACGGCGGACTTTGCCGACCCCCAGACCATGGAGGATTTAAACCAATGGGCCCGGGAGCAGACCAATGGCATGATTGACCCGCTCCTCACCGAGCCCTTAGACCCGGACACGGCCCTTGCGCTGCTAAACAGCGTATACTTCCTGGGCCGGTGGCAGAGCTGCTTTGACCCGTCCCTGAGCTACGAGGCTGATTTTCACGGAAGCGACGGCGTCTCCCAGCAGACCTTTATGACCCAGGAGGGCACCTTTGACTACGCTGAAACAGACGTGTTCCAGTCCGTCTCCCTGCCCTATGCCGGAGGCGCTGCGATGCGCCTGTTCCTGCCCAAGGAGGGCAAAACCACCGGGGATGTTCTGGCGTCGCTCCAACAGGGGCGGCCGGAGTATACGCCCGGCCTGGGCACCGTGACCCTGCCCCGGTTCGAGACGGAATCCACCCTCCCCCTGGACAGTATCCTCCAGTCAGCCGGGCTGGCCTCCATGTATCAGGGCGGCTTTACAGAGCTCGCCACTGCGGAGGGCGTCCCTGCCGACCTGCTTATCACAGAGGTCCTTCAAAAGGCGAAGATTTCCGTAGACGAGGAGGGGACAGAGGCCGCCGCCGTCACCATCGTTGCCGCCAGTGACGGCGCCTTTCTTCCCCAGGGCGAGCCTTTTCGCTTCCTGGCGGACCGGCCCTTTGTCTACACCATAGACTACGGCAACACCAGCCTGTTCCTCGGCGTACAGAGCAGCTTCTAAAATCGCCGCCCACAAATCATAACAGGAGAAGAAACACAGCATGAAAGCAAAAGCATTGTTCCTCTGCGCAGCCGTCGCCCTGCTTTTTTTGGCGGCGGGCTGCGCGCCAGCTATCCAGGCCCGGCCCCTTCCGGCCCAGCCAACCCAGACCAGAACCGCCTCCTCCGGCAGCGCCGGGACCCCAGCCCTGCGGCAACCCCTTCTCATGTCGCTGCGCTCCCCCTCCCTGGTCGTGCGGCAGCATGGCCGGCCTATCGTCCTGCACCAGGCGAAGCAGAGCGCATCTAAAACGCAGCGGCCCATGGCTGTTTTGCTCATCCCTGGCGAGGCATCCTAATCCTTTCTTTCGCGGGGTTCTTCCTCCTCCGCCAGGATTTCCTCCAGCCGCCGGGCCACCTGCTCTAAATCCGGATTGCATAGCAGCGGCAGAAGCTCCGTCAGCTCCTCCGGCTCTCTATCCCACCACCGGAAGCGCAGCAGCAGCTGAATCAGCCTGTCGTCAAAGCGCTTTTTCAGCAGCCGGGCTGGGTTGCCCCCTACCACGCCATAGGGAGGCACGTCCCTCGTCACAACAGAATAGGCGGCCACAATGGCCCCATCGCCGATTTTTACGCCGGGCAGAATGACGCTTTCCCTGCCAAACCACACGTCATTGCCGACGACCGTGTCTCCCTTTCTGGGAAGCTGGGAAAGATGAGCCGGCGTTTTTTCCTCCCAAAGCCCGCCAAAGACGTGAAAGGGATATGTGGTCACGCTGCTGATGCGGTGGTTTGCCGCCCCCATAATAAACTTGGTGCCGGAGGCAATGGAGCAAAACTTCCCAATGATGAGCTTATCTCCAAATTCGGGGTAGTGAAACAGAATGTTATTTTTCTCAAAGCCCGTCGGGTCTGTGGCGTCGTCGTAATACGTGTAGTCGCCAACGATGACGTTTGGCGAGGTAACCACGTTTTTCAAAAAAGCAGGAGGTTCCATACGCATTGGGGAACACATCCCTTGGATTCGGTATTCCTTCCATCTCCTTCTCTCCTTCTCGTTTTCTGTTATCATAGCATAGTTTCATAAGCGCAAAAAGCCCCGGCTGGAAATATCCAGCCAGGGCTTTTCTCTCGCTTGCTTATACGCCCTTTTTGTTGGCGCGCACCTGCTCGCCCTTGGTAAAGTTGGCGGTGCAGACGTGGCCCGGCAGGGGCACAATCTTCTCGTGGATGGCATCCACAATCCAAGATGCCTGGGGGAAGAAGTAGTCCTCCAGTTCGTGAGCGGGGGTAATCCAGTTCTTGGAGCCCACCACCACCGGCGGCGCATCCAGATAGTCGAAGGCCAACTCTGTAATGGTCTGGGCAAATTCCTTCAGCATAGAGGTTCTGGCGCAGGCATCGCCTGTGATGACAATCCGGCCCGTCTTTTTCACAGACTCAATCACCGGCTCGTAGTTAAAGGGCACCATGGAGCGGGCGTCGATCACCTCCGCGCTCATGCCATACTGCTCCTTCAGAATCTTGACCGCATCCAGCACCCGGTACAACGTCGCGCCCACGGAGAGGATGGTCACATCGTCGCCCTTGATTTTCACATCCGGCTCGCCCAGCGGCACCTCATAGTAGCCCTCGGGCACCTCTTTCTGGAACATCTCGCCAACGTCGTAAATCCGCTGGCTCTCCAGGAAAATGACCGGGTCTGTGCCAGAGAGGGCCGCATTCAGCATTCCCTTGGCGTCGTAGGGCGTTGCGGGGAACACCACCTTCAGGCCGGGAATATGGGTGCACAGGGCAGACCAGTCCTGAGAATGCTGGGCGCCGTATTTGGAGCCCACCGACATGCGCAGCACCAGGGGCATCTTCAGCACGCCGGCGCTCATGGCCTGCCACTTGCTCATCTGGTTGAAAATCTCGTCGCCTGCGCGGCCCATGAAGTCCGCATACATCAGCTCTACCAGCGCCCGACCGCCAGCCATGCAGTAGCCCACTGCCGTGCCCACAATGGCCGCCTCGGAGATGGGGGCGTTAAACAGCCTGTGGTAGGGCAGGGACTCGGTCAGGCCGTTGTAGCAGGCAAAGGCGCCGCCCCAGTCTCTGTTTTCCTCGCCGTACGCCACCAGCGTCGGGTCCGTATAAAATTTATCCAAAACCGCCTCGAACACGCCGTCGCGGAATTGATACGTCTTGTTTTTCGAGACCTTGTTGCCCTTTTCGTCGTAGGCGCTGCGCACCTTTCTGGCAATTTTCTGCACCCGGGGATTCTCCTCTTTGGGGATGAGCACCTCGGGTTCTCTTGTCTCGTCCAGGCTCATTCTTGTCTCGTTGGAGAACATAATATCCGAAAGCACGTTGGGGTTTGCCACGAAGTCCAGCCTGGGGGAAATCTCCAAATCCACCGCCAGGGCAGTGACGTGCTTCAAATCCTTCTTGACGCCGGCGCGCATATCGGCAATCTCTGCCTCTGTCATGACGCCAGCCTCCACCAGCTGCTTCTCGTATGCCTTGATGGCATCGGCCTCTTCCCACATGGCCAGCTCTTCCTTGGTCCGATAGGAGCCGGAATCCGAGGGGCTGTGTCCGGAATAGCGGTAGGTGACGATATCCAGCAGAGCCGGGCCCTTTCTGTTGGCGACCAGTTCCTTCTTCCTCCGGAACGCATCGATGACGGCCAGGGGATTATAGCCATCCACCCGCTCCGCATGCATCTGGGAGGGGCTGATTCCTGCGCCGATTCTGGCCAGCATGTCGTAGGCCATGGTTTCGCCCTTGGTCTGGCCGCCCATGCCGTAGGCATTGTTCATAAAGCTGTAAATAATGGGCAGGCCGCCCTTGTGCGCCTCGTCCCAAAGGGTGTTGAACTGGTCCATGGCCGAGAAGTTCATGGACTCGTAAACCGGGCCGCAGCCCATGGAGGCGTCGCCCAAATTGGCGACCACGATTCCCTTCTTGTTGTTCACCCGCTTATAGAGGGCCGCGCCTGTGGCAATGGGGCCAGAGCCGCCTACAATGGCATTGTTGGGGAACACGCCGAAGGGCAGGAAATAGGCGTGCATGGAGCCGCCCAGGCCCTTGCTGAAACCGGTCCGCCGGCCGAAGGTCTCCGCCATAAAGCCATAGAGCAGGAACTCCCGCGCAATGTCCTTTACGTCCGTATAGGTGGTGTGCTTCATGACCACGTCGTAGGTCTCGCCGTCAAAGGTGCTGCGCATAATCTCCGTCAGCTCCTCGTCGGAGAGTTCCTCAATGGTGCGCAGGCTCTTGGCGATAAAGTCGCCGTGGCTTCTGTGTGTGCCGAAAATCAGGTCCTCTACGTTCAGGTTATAGGCCATGCCCACCTGGGCCGCCTCCTGCCCGATGCCCAGATGGGCCGGACCGGGGTAGCTATATTTAATGCCCTCGTATTCCTCCGTCACCTTGATGGAGTTAATCACCGTCTCAAACTCCCGGATGACCAGCATGTCCCTGAGAATCCGCTTCAAATCCTCCTTGGAAAAGTTGTCCAGCTCGTCCTTCACGGTCTTTTGATAGGCGTTGACCGGGATATCCTCAAATGTAATCTTCCCCTGCTTTCTCAGCTCCTCTGGGGTTAAAATCAGGCTTTTTGTCATTTCGCAATGCTCTCCTTTCTCTTAAAGCGCAAAAATTGCTTCTCTGATGGCCTCACACACCGTCGGGTGGGGGAACACGATTTTCTTAATCTGGTCTACAGTCAGCTTCCGCTCAATCATGGTGCAGGCGGCCAGAATAATCTCGGAGGAATAGTTGGCAATCATGTGGACACCCAGCAGCCGCTTGGTGTCGTTATCCACCACGATTTTGACGATGCCATCGCCCCCCTCGTTTTCCGCCACGTATCTGCCTGCGTAGCGCATGGAGATGGACTTCACCGTCACATTGAGGCCCTTCTCCTTGGCGGTCTGCTCCGTCTCGCCAACGCCGGCCACCTCCGGGTTGGTGTAAATTACGGCGGGGATAGCGTCGTAGCGCATTCTATCCCGCTTGCCCAGCATGTTGTTGATGGCCACCTCCGTCTCCCGGTAGGCTGTGTGGGCCAGCATGGACTTGCCATTCACATCGCCAGAGGCGTAGACCTCCGGCTGGTTGGTCTTCATATACTCGTCTGTCAGGATGGCGCCGCGCCGGTCTGTCTCAACGCCGATATTCTCCAGGCCCAGGCCGTTGGTGGCTGGCACTCTGCCGATGGAGAGCAGGATTTTATCCCCCTCGGCCACGCCGGCCTCTCCTGCTTTTTCATAGTGCACCTTCCCCTGCTCCACAGCCGTCACACGGCAGCCCAGGCAGAATTTGATGCCCTTCTTCTCGTAGTTTTTCTTCAAAATCCCGGCGATTTCCCCATCAATGGCGCCGCCGATTTTGTCCAACATTTCCACAATAGTCACCTGGCTGCCGGCAGAGTTGAAATAGCTGGCCATCTCCAGGCCGATGACGCCGCCGCCGATGACCACCAGCTTCTCCGGCACCTCCTCCATGGCCAGAATCTCCCGATTGGTGACCACGTAGCCCTTCTCCAGCCCCTCTGCTACGCCAGGGATGGGGGGGACCAGCGCCTTAGAGCCTGCGCTGATGAGCAGCCGCTTGCCCACATAGGTCTCTCCGTTGACGCTGACAGCGTAGCCCTCTGCCGTCTTGGGCTGAATAGCCGCCTCGCCCATGATTACCTCCACGCCCAGCGCCTTCAGCTGGGCGCCGATGCCGCCGGTCAGGGTTTTGACGACCTTGTCCTTCCGGGCGAGCACAGCCTTGTGGTCCAGCGTCAGGCCCTGGGCCGTCACGCCGTACTTTGCGCCGTGCTCTGCACCGTCCTTCAGCTTGGCGGAGTAGAGCAGTGTCTTTGTGGGGATGCAGCCCTCGTTGAGGCAGACGCCGCCGATAAACTGCTTTTCTATTACCAGAGTTTTCAGTCCGGCGTGGCCCGCTCTCTCCCCGGCCAGATAACCTGCCGGGCCGCCGCCGATGACGATTAAATCGTAAATCATATCATCCTCCTATTTTGCCAAGAGGGCGCTGAAGTTTTCCAGTGCCTCGATGAGTTCCTTCAGGAAACGGGCCGCAGGCGCGCCGTCTACTGCCCTGTGGTCGTAGGTCAGGGAGAGCCCCATGGCCGGATATGCCTTGATTTCCCCGCCGATCACCTTAATCTTCTGCTCAATGGAGCAGACGCCCAGAATGGCCGTCTGGGGCGGGTTAATCACCGGCGTAAAGCTGGTGACACCCAGGCTGCCCAGGTTGGTTACGGTGAAGGTGCCCCCGGTCAGCAGGTCGGGGCTGATGCTGCCGCCGTTGGCCTGCTCTGCCAGGCTCTTCGCCGCCTCTGCAATCTGGTTCAGGCTCATGGTGTCCGCCCCGAAAATGGTGGGCACCAGCAGGCCGCGGGCCGTATCTACCGCCATGCCCAGGTTCACGCTCTTAAACCGGCGGATTTTGTCATCCAGGAAGTGGGCGTTCAAATCCGGGTGGTTTTTCAAAACTCTTGCCGCCGCATACATGACCATATGATTCAGGTTGATGTTTGCCAGGCCCAGCTTTTCGCCATTTTCCTTCATCAGCTTTCTATAAGCCATGATGGAGGTGGCGTCAAAGGAGGCATTGTTGGTCAGCTGCGCCATGGTGGAGAGGGAGAGGGTCATGCTCTTGGCAATGGCCTTCCGCACGCCGGAAAGCTTCACATCCTCATATTCCGCCTCTCTGACAGCCGGCGCAACGGGCGCCTCTGCCCTCGCCTCGGCCGCAGGCTCTGCGTCGCCCTGCTTGGCCAGCTCCAGAATATCCCGCTCGATAATGCGGCCCTCCGGCCCGGTGGGCACGGCGCGGGAGATATCCAGCCCCGCCTCCTCCGCGGCGTTCTTCGCCCGGGGGGATATTTTGATAAAGTCCTCGTCGTTTACGGTTGCCGCCGCTTTTGCAGTCTCCTGCTGCGGCTGGGCCGGCTGCTGGGCTGCCTGGGGCTGCTCCTCGCTGGCCGCCTCTGCCTTCGCAGTAAAGGCAGAAACGTCCTCCCCCGGCTGGCCGATGACCGCCACATTTTCAAAGCAGGGGACGTCGTCCCCCTCCTCTGCCAAAATCGCCAGCAGGACGCCGTCCTCCTTGGCTTCCTCCTCAAAGGAGGCTTTGTCCGTCTCATACTCAAAGAGCACATCCCCAGCCTTGACCTGGTCTCCCACGGCCTTATTCCATCTGGTGATGATGCAGCTCTCAACCGATTGCCCTTGCTTCGGCATAATTACAGCTGTCGCCATTCCTTTGCTCCTCCGTGTTACAATATTTTATACATCAGTATCCTAGCATTTAGCGGGTGTATTCACACCACACTGTTATTTTGTAACATTTTACGCCCGTTGTCAATGATAAATTTGAAATATATTCACATGATTATTGTCATTTTCAAAGATTCGCCATGGTCAAAAAAAATTTGATAAAAATTTTTGCAAAAAGTGTTTATCTGCTCTGATTCGGTGTATATAATAAGTGTAACAAAGCTAACAAGTTTCTTCGGGTGATGAGCAACCACCTGGAGACATAAATTTTTCTTCCTCTATTGGAGAGCAGCGTGAAACCACGCTGCTCTCTTTGCATCCTTCTGTTTTTTCAGGCCTCCCAGCCCTCCTTGACGACGATTTCCTTCAGGGCCCTCAGCTTGGCCCGCTCCACCTCGTAATCCGGCATAAACCGGGCCACCGTGGCCCAAAAGGCATCGGAATGGTCCATGTGCTTGCGGTGGGCCAGCTCGTGAACCACCACATAGTCGATGGTCTTGCCCTCTGCGAACAGCAGCTTCCAGGAAAAATTCAAATTCCCCTCTGCGCTGCAGGAGCCCCACCGCGTTTTGGCGGAGGATACCTTGACGCTTTTTGCCTCCACGCCCATCCGCTGCTGAAAGACCTCCACCCGCTTTTGAAAGACCTCCTTTGCCGTGGCCTTATACCACTGAACCAGGGCCTTTTTCACGTCCGCCCCCTGGGGCACGAGAAACCGCTTCCCGTCAAACTGGACGGCCTTCTCCCTGCCCTGGAGGACGGGATAAATTTGCCCAAAGAGGCGCACAGCCCGATAGTCAAAGGAGCGGATTGCCTCCCGCCGCTCCTCCATCAGCTTTCTTTTTTCCGCAATCCAGTCCTGCTTGGTCTCCACAAAGCCGTCGATAAAATCCTTGGAGAGGCCCAGCGGCGCCCGGACCAACACTTCGCCATCTGGGAGGACCTGCAGGGCCACCGTCCTCCGCTGGGAGCGCTTCAGGATGTATGTCTCCTCCTGCTTTTTCCGCTTCATAGGACGGTTATGCCCCTGCTCTCAAACTGGCGAACCACATCCCGGGGGATTTGGCTATCGGAAACGACCACGTCCACCTCGTCTATATTGGCGAAGGTGAAGGGCATGTTCTTCCCCAGCTTGGTGGAATCCATGAGAATAATGGTGCGCCGGGCCTTATGCACCATTCTCCGCTTCAGCTCGCAATCCGTATAGGTGCCGCAGGTAAAGCCGCTGTCAAAGGTGCAGCCAGTGGAGGCCAGAAAGGCCACGTCTATGTTCATATCGTCCAGCATGTTCCCCGTGTTAATCCCCGTCACGGCAAAGGAGCTCTTGTTCAGCTGCCCCCCCACGATGGTGACGATGGGGTTTTTCTTCTTCATCAGCTCCAGGGCCACGTTGACCCCCGTGGTCAGGATGGAGCAGTATTCATCCGGCAGCTCCCGCTCGAAAAACATCATGGTGCTGCCTGCGTCGATGAAAATAGAGCAGCCCTGGGTAAACAGAGCGGCCGCCTTTTTGGCAATCTCCAGCTTTTTTTCCGTATTGATAGACGCCCGCTTATGGTAGACGTCCTCCGTGACAATCATAATCTTGCTCATGGCTACGGCGCCGCCCCTGGTCCGCTTCACCAGGCCCTGCTCCTCCAGGCTGATAATATCCCGCCTGAGCGTCATGGAAGAGCACTGGGGGAACCGCTCCTCCAGCTCCCGCAGCTTCACCTCGCCCTTGGTGCGAAACATCTCCTTGATGATTTCCTGCCTGCTTTCCTTCATTTTTCTTCCTCCCGCCAAAGTTTGCGCCGCCAGACGCAGCGCATGGCTTTTTTGTTCTTCCTCTCTGATGTCACAATTTTATCACCTTTATTGTTAAATTACAACATTTTCATGTTATCTCTTTCGATTCTGTTTTTGAGGCCCCGCCGATTCACGGCTTTGTTTTTTGCGAATAATATGGTATGATAGCTCATAGAAAAACTCTGTTTTCCGGCGGAAAGCGCGCCTCCTCCGGCGCCCCTTCCGGCTGGCATCGAAATATAGGAAAGGTCGTTGGGCATGAGCAAAAAAATCATTTTAACGGGCGGCGGCTCCGCCGGCCACGTCACTCCAAACCTGGCCCTGATTCCCCGGCTGCAGCGGGATGGCTTCCAGGTGAAATACATCGGCACCCGGGACGGCATCGAGCGGGAAATTATCCAGCGGGAGGGCATCCCCTATTTTTCCATTAGCGCAGGCAAGCTGCGCCGCTATTTCAGCGTAAAAAACTTTACGGACCCCTTCCGCATTGCCAAGGGTTACTTCCAGGCAAAAAAAATCCTCAAGAAGGAGCAGCCGGACGTGGTCTTCTCCAAGGGCGGGTTTGTCACCGTGCCCGTGGTGTTCGCGGCCAAAAAGCGGGGCATCCCCGTGGTGCTCCACGAGTCGGACTATACCCCCGGTCTGGCCAACCGCCTGGCAATCCCCAAGGCGACCAGGGTCTGCGTGTCCTTCGAGGCGGCGGCAAAGGATATCCCTGCCAGCAAGTGCGTCGTCACCGGCGCGCCTGTGCGCAGCGAGCTCTTCGCCGGGGATAGGGAAAAGGGCCTTGCCCTGCTGGGCTTTCAGGGCCCCAAGCCCACCTTGCTCATCATGGGCGGCAGCCTGGGCGCCGCCGCCGTCAACGACGCGGTGGACAGGATTCTCGAAAGGCTGCTGGAGCGGTTCAACGTGGCCCATATCCGCGGGGAGGGAAAGTGCAACCCTGCCCTGGATGGCCTGGCAGGCTACCGGCAGTTTGAATACATCTCCGAGGAGCTGCCCCACGTGTTTGCCGCGGCAGACCTGATGCTCTCCCGGGCGGGGGCCAACGCAATTTTCGAAATTCTGGCGCTACACATTCCCGCCCTGCTGGTGCCCCTGCCTTTGGAGGCCAGCCGCGGCGACCAGATTCTCAACGCCAACTATTTTGAAAGCAAGGGCTTCAGCATGGTGCTACAGCAGGCGGACATGACGGACGACGCCCTTCTCAGCGGCCTCCTCACCCTTTGGGAGAAGGCTCCTGACCTGCGGCAGGCCATGGAAAACAGCGGCATTTCCAACGGCACGGATAACGTCATCTCCGTCATCTATTCTGTATTGGAGAAATAGCCATGGAAGACGTTTTAAGCGCCGTCATCGCCACGCGGGATGCCTCCCCCAAGGCCCGCCGGGAGCAGCTCGCCCCCTATGCCGACCGGGCTGGCATTGGCCGGATGTTTACCTATGCCCTGGCTGGCCGGGAGACCCGGGCCATGCTGCGGGCCATTCTGGACGTATCCTCCTCCCCCGGTGTGGCGGAAATCGCCGCCCACTATTTGGAGATTCACCGGGAGCAGCTGCCCACCCTGCTGTTTGCTGAGGATGCCAAGGTTCGCAAGTCCACAGCCCAGCTGCTGGGCAAAATCGCGCCCACAGCCTGGGCGGATTTGCTTCTGGAGGCCCTCCGGCGGGAGCCAGCGGACATGGTTCGCCCCTCCGTGATTCTGGCCCTGGGCAACTGCAAGGGGAACGCGGCCGTGCGGGAGGCCCTGGAGCATTACGTCATTCCCCCCTGCGAGGAAAAGCACCAGCGGGAGCATCGCCTCGCCCTGGACAAGGCCCTTTCCTCTCTGGCCGGGCCGCGCACGCGCAAGGAGCCTCTCGCCTGCGCTGTCCCTCCCGGCATGCAGGCCGCCCTCTTCTGCCCCAACGCCAACGTGACGCTGGGGCAGCTGCGGCAGCAGGGCACTCGGGCAAGGCTGTATCATCAGCTGGACCACACCATCCTAGCGGAGGGCCTCTCCGATTTGGCCCCTCTCTACGCCCTGCGCAGCTTTTTTGCCGCGGGCGTTCTCTGCGGCAGCTTTCCCTCTTTAGAGGAGGCCGCTTCCTATTGCCAGAGCCGGGCCTTTGCCAAGCTGGTTCCCGCCGTGTTTGGGGAGGATGCCCTCGCCTACCGGGTGGAGGCCTCCGGGCAGGAGATTTCCCACCAGGCGCGCAAGGCCGCCGCAGAGGCCATCGCCCTGGGCCTTTCCCAGGTATCGCCTCTCCGAAATAGCCCATCCTCCTACGATTTCTCGATTCTGCTGCTCCGGGGGCGGCGGGCCGTATCCGTCGTGCTCACCCCCTCCCCCGCCTACGACACCCGGTTCCGCTACCGGAAGGACGCCATCAGCGCCTCTATTCATCCGGCAGTGGCAGCTTCTGTCATGGCCTTTTCCGCCGGGCATTTCCAAAAAAGCGCCGCCGTTCTGGACTGCTTCTGCGGCTCCGGCACCATGCTTTTTGAGCGGGCCTTCTATCCCTATGCCTCCCTTACGGGCACAGACGTCTCTGCTGACGCCCTGGCCGCAGCCCGGCGCAACGAGCGCAGGCGGAGGTCCGGCGCCCGGTTTCTCATCAAAAACGCCGTCTCCCCCTTTCGGGAGCAGTTTGACGAGGTCATCTGCAACATGCCCTTTGGCCTGCGGGTGGGGAATCACGACGCCAACCTGTATCTTTACCGCGACTTTGCCCAGAATCTCCGGCGCCTGCTGAAGCGGGATGGCACAGCCTTTCTCTTCACCAATGAAAAGCAGCTGCTGGCCCGGATGCTGCAGGATTCCTTTGAGATTGTGGCAAAGGCATCGTTCAGCGCGGGGGGGCTGTATCCCAGCCTGTTTATCGCGCGCCATAGGGAGGGATAAGCTATGCGAAAATACATTGAAAATGCGCGCCAGCCCAAGGGGCTCCGCGGCCGCATGATTTTGCGCCGGATGAACCGAAGCCACGCCGCCCTTTCCGAATGGGGCCTTGGCTTTTTAGACTGCCGCGAGGCAGAAGCCATCTTGGACGTAGGCTGCGGCGGTGGTGCCAATCTGGCCCGCCTGCTCCATGCCGCGCCCAGGGCCCATGTGTTCGGCATGGATTATTCCAGCGTCAGCGTGGCCCAATCTGCCAAAAGGAACCGGGCCGCCGTCCGGGAGGGACGCTGCACCGTCTCTCAGGGCACTGTCTCCGCCCTGCCCTTTGACCGGGAGACCTTCGACCTTGTCACAGCCTTTGAGACCGTCTATTTTTGGCCGGACCTTCCCAACGACCTTTGGGAGGTCAGCCGCGTCCTGAAGCCGGGCGGCCGCTTTCTCATCTGCAACGAGGCATTCTTCTCCCCCGATGCGCCGGAGCGGTATGCCGCCCTGGAGCAGGCCCTCTCCATGAAGGTCTACGCCCCGGAGGAGCTGACAGAGGCCCTCAGCGCCGCCGGGTTCTCCCAGGCCCTGGCCCATACCCACGAAAATGGGCTCTGGATTGCCGTGGTTGCCGTAAAATAGGCGCAAAAAAGCCGCCCCTGCTTCCCCGCAGCGGCGGCTTTTTTCAGTTGAGATATTTTTTATATACGCTCCTGTGCCTGTTTTGCAGCTCCGTCAGCCGGTCTGCCAGCCGGCGAGAGCGCTCGTCTGCGCCGGGGTAGTCGGCCAGCTTGTCGTTGAAGCCCTTGTCTGCCATCTCCATGCCCTTCAGCATCAGCTTGGAGAGATTTGCATTGGAGTGGTCAAAGATCGTTGCCGCGGTCACCATGCCCCAGGTGTTCATCCGGGTCACCATGGAAAGCTCCTTGGGCTTCTCGCCCCTGGCGGCAATTTGCTCCTCCGCCTGGTCTAAAATATACTGGTAGTCGCTGCGGGTTCGCTCCAGCTCGGCCTGAAAGCGAGCGTCCTCCGTTCGCTTCATCAGCTCCTCAATGGCGGCGATGCCCATGTGCGCCCCTTGAGCGATGTCTTCATAAAGCAGCAGTGTGTCGTTTTCCATCTGTCTACCCCCCTTATGGGAGGTATTTTTCCCAGATGGACGCCTATCTATGCGCTTTCTTGGGCGTTTTTTTCGAGATTCCCAGCTTGCTGAAAATGAGGGCGGTCAGCATCCCGATGACGGCCGCCATGGCCGCATCCGCCAGCAGCATTGGGATATCCCCCAGCGTCCCCTCGATGAGGGAAAAGACGCCAAACCCCAGCAGGACATAGGCCACCCCCGCCAAAATCCCCGCGGGAATCTGCCCCTGGGTCAGGCTGCGGGTGCCAATCCACGCCGCAATAAAGATAGAGACCACCTTTAAAATCTGGTTGACGGCAGAGACCAGTTGGTCCTCTGCGCCGGATTCCTTGATAATCACCGCAAAAATCAATACGCCCACGATGGTGACAATCAGCCCCATGACAGCGCCCTTCAGAGCCTGCAAAATCAGCTCCTTGCGC
>DBGCIZ010000223.1:0-5632 GCA_048355355.1 Christensenellaceae bacterium
AGGAGCAGGGAGTTGGAGGCCGGCATCCTCCTCTCCATTGGCTGCTCCAGAAGGAGCATCATTGTCCAGTTCGTCCTGGAGACCATATTGATTGTCCTGCCGGCCCTGCTCCTTGCAGCCGCTCTGTCCGGTCCTATCATTGAGGGCGTCGGCGCCATGGCCAATGCCATGGCCACCCCTCAGGCAGGAGGAGAGCCCTTTACTCTGGACTATATGGATATGATTGCCTACATCGCTCCGTCCGGCCCCGTGACGCTGGAATACGCCCTGTCTTTCCCCGTGGGGCTCATCGCTGGGGCCGGAGTGCTGCTCATCGCAGTGATTGGAGTGCTGCTGGCATCCTCCCGCTTCCTGCGGGAGTCGCCCAAAGAATTGCTTTCCTCATTCCGGTAAAAGGAGTATCACAGTGAGCAGAATTGTTCTTATCGACACAAAAATAGATGCGTCCCTGCTGCGGTGCAGCTCCTTTGCCGCCTATGACGTGACGGGCAGCCCCAGCCAGCCGAGTGGGCGCCTCTCCCACGGCACAGCATGCGCCCTGGTTCTCGACCACTGCACGGAGGATTATTCCCTTATCAGCGTGGAGGCCTTCTCCGACTCTGCAGCAGGCCAAAAGCCGAGGGGCAGCATAGAAGCGCTGCGGGACGCTCTCCAGCTCTGCCTGGATTTGCAGCCGGATATTGTCAGCCTCAGCGCAGGCTCCACCACGCTCTCGAACTCGTCCCTCATTGCCGGACTCTGCATGGAAATATGCCGGAAATCCGTCTTTGTGGCAGCTTTGGACAATTTGCGGTATGTGACCGTGCCCGCGTCCTATCCCTTTGTTTTCGGGGTGCAGAGCGATCGGGCCGGCCTGTTGGCGCCGGGCCAGCTTGCATGCCGGCCCGGAGACCTATTTGGCGCAGAGCTGTATGCCAATTGCGCCTTTGATTTTCTAACCAGCTATGGCTGCACGCCATCCAACAGTCTGGCCGTTCCCGTGGCGGCTGCATCTATCAACCAGCTACTCAACGCCGGCGCTGCTCCGGAGCATCTCTTTTCCGCACTTCCCGTCTATGATATAGACGCCGTGCGGGAGGTCGCCTCTTTTCCCCAGGGGCCGGCAGGCAATCCCCCCGTCGTCCTGCTCGAGGGCGGCGCTGTCTGGCTCTGCCAGGGGCTCATGGACGCCCTGCAGCAGGAATATGATATTGAGGCGGCCGGCGTCTCTCTCCATGACATTTCGGAGGATATCCGTATCCGGCATGTGAAGCAGTCCGGATCCCTGTTGGATGCCGTCCAGTTTGTCCGCCAACACTACAAGGCGGATATCATCCTTGTCGCTGCAGAAGCAGAGGCAGCCGAAGCGCAGCTGGAGCCGGATGTCCGGATATCCCTCCACGCTTCGTCTGCCGAGCTCCAGTATGATAATTGCCGCCGTGCAGTACCTGTCGGCCGGCTTGCCGGGGAGCTCTGCCATATTCTATCCTGTGACGAGCCTGTCACAGAGAGGAGGAGCATATGAATTTATGGAAACGGGCCGTTCTGTTTTTGACGAGAAGGCGCAGAAAGACCGCCATCCTTCTGGCGGTGTTGACGGTTTCTGCGTCCCTGGCGCTCATCTGCCAGTCCGCCGGCAATGCCTGCGAGTCTGCGCTCCGCTCCCTCAGGGAAACCATGGGCGGGTATTTCAAGCTGGAGACGGATATTTACGACGGCTATATGGGAATTCTCACCAGCCAAATGCTGACGGACATCTCCTCCATAGATGGCATCCGGGAATACAACGACATCGACGTGCACCTGATGGTGGCGGATAATTTCTCCCTGCTGCCCGGCCATTTTGCTGCGGAGGGCGGCGAACAGGCGCGGACTGCCCGGTTTATTGGCAGCTCCGACAGCAGCCTCAGCGAGTATTTCCTGCTGGACTACCTGACCCTGACGGAGGGCAGGCACATTATCCGGGAGGATTCCTTTCAGGCTGTCATCTCTGAAACCCTGGCCGAGCAAAACCATATTGGCATAGGAGATTCTCTCACCGTCCATGTTACGGCAGAGGATTTACCTGCCAATTTAAAGGGCCAGGTCTTTTCCTATACTTATGAAGTAGTGGGGATTTTCCGAAATAACAGCCTGCCCTCTGCCTCTGCAGATGCGGAGTACAACATGGTGGAGAATTTCATTTTTACCGATGCTGCGGCGCCTAAAATCATCTGCCAGGAAGCATTGGGAGTCAACCAGGATGTCTACCGGCAGGGCGCGTCATTTTTCGTAGAGGACCCTCAAAGCATGGACGCCATTGTGGAGGCTGTTTGCCAGCTTCCCGGCTACAATTGGGAGACCTTTAAGCTGACCGAAAACAACGTGACCTATGACCGCGTTGCGGCGCCATTGGAGCGAATTTCCGGTCTCTCTCGGGCAGCAGTTGCCGTTGTTCTGGCGGTCAGCGGCATTATTGTGGCGCTGATTTTCGTCATGTGGATGCGGGAACGCCT
The DNA here is from genome assembly GCA_048355355.1 of Christensenellaceae bacterium. Classification (GTDB taxonomy): domain Bacteria; phylum Bacillota; class Clostridia; order Christensenellales; family Christensenellaceae; genus DBGCIZ01. The sequence goes on from DBGCIZ010000223.1 coordinate 2,475, forward strand.
TCCCGAAACGGGTGTGCTGCTCTCTATCGGCATCGGCAAGGGGAGCCTCATCCTGCAGCATCTGGCAGAAAATCTGTTGGTCTGCGTCGTATCCCTTCTGCTTGCCTGGGGGGTAGCTGGTTTGGCCTCCGGCGGTATCGACAGCTTCCTCGTTCAGGGAGATATGAGCGGGGAGACTGCGCAGGAGGATGCTGCCGATTTCGGCGTTTTTGAGAACACGCTGCCAGAGCAGGAGGTAGACACGGGAACACTGGTTGCCGCTGGCGCTGGCGCCGACGTCTTTCTCCCCGTTGCCGGATGGACTCTGCTCATTGTCGCAGCGGCTACCGGTGTTTCCTCTATTCTCATTCTCCGCACAAGCCCGAAAAAACTGCTCTCTTTGATGAGTTGATTGACAGGAGCGTTCCTTCTATGACCATTCGCCAAGCCATTCATTTACTAAAACCTTATAGAAAGCGCCTTATTGTAATTGCAATATACGCCATTATTATTTCTATTATCTCGGCTGTCTCGCCATTTTTCAACAGTATGATGATAGATAACGGATTATTGCAGGGGAATATTCCTGTGGTGATACAGCTTGTCATTGCTCTTATTCTGTTGTTGCTTCTGGATCGTATCGTACAGTACCTTCAGCGAGTCCAGGAGATTGAAATAACTAATTCACTGGGTAAAAAATTAAAGGTGGAGGCATTCCGCCATGGTTTGCGGTTAAAGCCACTCATTTTTAAGGAAAAAGGGTTTTATAAAACAATGAGTGACGCTTTATATGACATCTCCAATATTATGGTTATCACAGATAACAGCCTTTTAACCATATTAGTCATTCTGTTTAAATTTCTCGGCGCTGCAATCGGCTTGGTTGTGTTGGATTGGCGTCTCGCCCTGTTAATCGCCGTTTTAATTCCACTTAAAGTGGCGTTTAATTTAGTCATGTGTAAGCAATCAGAAAAATTAGGTGACCAGCTTATGGGGGTCTACAAGACATATAATACCTGGTTTTCAGATATGATTTCCGGTGTTTTCGATATTAAGCTATGGAATTTAGATCGCAAAAAAGCCGATGAGTATGAGGCACAGGTGGGAAACATCAATCAGGCAACGAAGAAGCTCTCCTTGTTTACTGCTAAATACAATGCTTTGGTGCAAATGATAGAATTAGTCATTATGAACTCTATGTACATTGTTGGGGCTTTCTTAATCGTTGGAGAACAGCTTACCTTAGGAAATTTATTTGCATTTATCTCCTTTTCTTCTTTTTTACTAACCCCTATTAATGCTATTATGAATCTGCGGGTTATATTAAAACAAATCACGCCGAGCGTGCAAGGATATAAACGTTTTATGTCCTTGGAGGAGGAAAACTACGAAGCTTCTCTAAAACTGGCTACACCGGTCTCCTCTATTGTTTTCCGAAACGTATGTGTTGCATTTGATGGCAGGCATGTTCTTTCAAATCTGAACTTAGAGATACACCGAGGCGAAAAAATAGCAATTGTCGGAGATAACGGCAGTGGAAAAACAACCATGATTAATTTGCTGATGCGCCTGATTGAACCAGACTCAGGAGAAATTTATATCGATGATATTCCCATTCAGGAATACAATATTGAGGACTATCGTGCCAAGTTTAGCATTGTTACTCAAAACATTCATCTTTTCCAGGGTACAATTAAAGAAAACATTACTTTAGGAAAGTACGATGATTTGCAGTTTCATAATGCTGAACTGACACAATTTTGTACCGAAACGATAGAAAAGTGGGAAGATAACTATAATACCATAGTCGGAAATGATGGACAAAAACTATCTGGAGGAGAACGGCAGAAGATAGCCTTGCTGCGTGCCCTACATTATTCTGCTTCCATTCTTATATTGGATGAGCCTACTTCAAACTTTGATACAAAATCTCAACAAGGGTTTAACCAGTTTCTACAGCGAAGTGATGATTTTGATTTCTATATTCTTATTACGCATGATAGCTCTATTTTCCCATATCTGGATCGCATATATCGATTGGAAAACGGATCTCTAAGGTCCATAACAAATAAAGAGCAAGAAGCAGACGTTGTATCACCAGAATGAGCAGCACAGGAGGTATCATATGCAAAGCACATTAGAATTAAAGCAGGTTTCGTATTACTACTTTTCCGGCACAACTGTGCTGGACCAGATTGACGCTGTGTTTGAAACAGGGAAGCTTTACGTCATCTTTGGCCCGTCCGGCTGTGGCAAAACCACTCTGCTTGCCCTCTTAGGCGGGCTGGATTCGCCAAAATCCGGCGCCATTTACGTCAACGGGGAAAACATTGCCGAATATGGCCTGCAAAACCATCGTAAGCACCATGTTTCCTTTGTCTTTCAGAACTATAACTTAATTGATTATATGACCTCTGAAGAAAATGTCCTCCTCACCTCCAAACAGGACGCAAAACAAATCCTGGAGCAGCTTGGAATCTCTTCAAAAGAGGCAAAACGAAATGTGCTGCAACTTTCCGGTGGACAGCAGCAGCGCGTCGCCATCGCGCGGGCCTTGGCCTCGGATAATCCTATTATCCTAGCTGATGAGCCAACAGGCAACCTGGACGGCCACACCGCTGAAGAAATTACAAGGATATTCCGGGATGCTGCCAAGGTATATGGAAAGTGCGTCATTATCGTCTCCCATTCTGACGAGGTGGCCAAACAAGCCGACACCGTATATGAGCTAAAGGATGGCAAGCTTCGGGAAAAATCCCTTCAGCTTCTATAAGCACTTTTTCCATCTTTCGTCACGCACGGCTCCCATTGGCCGGGGAACCTTGCCTTAGGGAAGAAATAAACAAGCCCACTCTTGCGGGCTTGCTGCACATTTTATCCGTCGGCTTTCGGCCTTGGTCGGGTAAGTCACTTTCAGCAGTGGACAGTATTTTTGTCGCCTCCCTTTGACAATATAGAAATTTTCTTTTTCATGTCTACCCGCAAAAAGTTGGTAGCGACAGCGAATCGTTGCGAGGGCGCTTGCAACTGAGCAGGTGAGCCAAGCGTGACTTTTTGTGGAAAGGAGGAGCAAGCAAGCGGATGGCATATTTTTTGCAACAAGCAAAAAAGTCGGAGCAAAGCGAACTTTGCTCCGACGTGGTGCCGGTGGTGGGGGTCGAACCCACACGTCCTTGCGG
>DBGCIZ010000224.1:0-3408 GCA_048355355.1 Christensenellaceae bacterium
GCCGCCTGCAGCGACAGAGCCAGTGGCGACCATTCCATGGCCTACTCCTCATACATGGCAAAGCCGTATTTTTCAAACACAGCCCTTGCTTCCTCCGTGGAGAGATAGTCCACAAAGGCCTTTGCCGCCTCCTGATGTTCGCTGTCCTTAATCACTGCTACGGGGTAGGTCACCGGCGTGCAGCTGCCCTCCGGCGCCTCGCAGATAATCTCAATGCCCTCGCCTACTGCCGCATCTGTGGCGTAGACCACGCCGCAATCCACTTCGCCAGTCTCCACCCAGGCCAATACTGCCCGGACGTCGCTGCCGTAAACTGCCTTTTCCTTTACCTGGTCCAAAATGCCCAGGCTTGTGAAAATCTCCTCGCTATACTGGCCCACGGGGACGCTTTCCGGCTCGCCCAGAGCAATCTGCTCTGCCTTTGTCACATCCTCAAAGGAGGTGATCCCCTTGGGGTTTCCTTCCGGCACAATCAGCACCACCTTATTTTCCAGCAGCGTCTTTTTGGTAGACTCTTCAATCAGGCCCTGCTCCTCCAGAGCAGTCATCTGCGTCTGGGCCGCGGAGAGGAACACATCTGCCGGGGCGCCCTCTTCAATCTGGGTCTGCAATGCTCCAGAGGAGCCGAAGGTGAAGTTCAGCGTTACATCCGGCGCAACCTCCTGATAGAGCCCCTGGATTTCCGTCAGCGCGTCGGTCATGCTGGCCGCTGCGGAGACAAGCAACTCCTCTCCCGAAGCGGCGGCGCTCTCCTCTGGCGCGGTGCTTTCCGCTGCCGCCGTCCCGCTGGCAGAAGGCGCCTCGCTCTCCGCCGGCGCGCCGCAGGCAGCCAGCCCCAGGGCAGCCAATGCCAAAATCAGTCCCAAAACTTTCTTCATTTCATTTTCCCTCCAAAATTGTTTATTTCAAGCCGCTACCGGCCCTTTTTCTCCTTATTTTCTGGCGCACTCCCCCGCCTCGCCTCTGAGGACGTCCAGCCCGTGGCCTAGGGTATCCAGAAGAAACTCCATGCACTCCCGCACTGCCTTCGGGCTGCCCGGCAGGTTCACAATCAGCGTTCCCTTGCGCAGGACGCTCCTGCCGCGGCTCAGCATGGCCCGCCTGGTAATCTGCATGCTCATGGCGCGAATGGCCTCCGCAATGCCGGGGGCATCCCGGTCTGCCACGTCTGCGGTGGCCTCCGGCGTTACGTCTCTCGGGGAAAATCCCGTGCCCCCTGTGGTAAAAACCACATCCAGCTTTAGGTCGTCCGCCATGTGAATCAGCTCTTCCCCGATGGCTGCCCGGTCGTCCGGCAGCAGAGCCGCCCGCTCCACGGCGTAGCCTGCCTCCTCCAGCAGCTTCCGCAGCACGCGCCCGCTCTCATCTGCCCGCTGCCCAGCAAAGCCCTTGTCGCTGGCGGTTATGATTCCTGCGCGGTACATAATTCCATCTCTCCTCCCTGCTCTATCAGTCCACCCTGCAAAACCCGGGCAAATACGCCCTCTACCGGCATGATGCACCTGCCCACCCGATGAAAAATCTCGCAGTGGGAATGGCACTCCTTCCCGATTTGGGTAATCTCCAGACGGACGTCCCCTGCCTGGAGCACGGTGCCTACGGGCAGGCTGCGAAAATCAATGCCGCTGACCAGCAGATTCTCGCCAAAATCCCCTGCCGAAACGCCGCCCCCCTGGGCGTTAAATTTCAAGACCTTTTCGTAGGAAAGCAGGCTCACCTGCCGGTGCCAGTTGCCGCCGTGGGCATCTCCCTCCAGCCCAAAGCCTGCTATGGCCCTGGCCCGCCTGACGTTTTTCTTCGCTGTGCCGCGCCTTTCGCTGATGCACACCGCCATAATCTTGCCCATTCCTATCCTCCAATCCGGCTCAGGCCGTCTCCCTTCCCCTGTGTCTCCAGGTGATGCCCTGCCGGTTTTTCTTCGATTGCCCGCGCCATGGCCTGGCTCAGCTCCTCCGCCGAGGCGCCTCTGCGCAGCATGGCCCGCAAATCCAGCCCGGTCTCCTCTGCCAGGCAAAGCTGCAAGCGTCCCCGCGCCGTCAGCCTCACTCGGTTGCAGCCGCCGCAGAATTTCCTGCTCATAGGGTGGATGACCCCGATTTTCCCCTGGGAACCCTCCCAGCCGTAATACTCCGCCGGGCCGTCGGAATGATATTCCAGCCGTCTCAACCCCGGGAAGGCACGCTCTACCTCTGCCAGCACGTCCCTGCCGGGGATGGGCCGCCAGCTCCGCCCTGGCCCTAGAGGCATGGCCTCGATAAAGCGGACGGCCAGCCCCTTCTCCCGGGCCAGAGCCGCAAAGGCGGGGATTTCCTCCCGGTTAAACTCCTCCAAGGCTACGCAGTTGATTTTCACCTCTCCTGCCAGCGCCATCGCCAGCTTCAGCCCCTCCAGCGCCTTTGGGAGGGCGTCCCTTCTGGTGATATAGGCATACTTTTCCCTGTTCAGCGTGTCCAGGCTCAGGTTGACGCCGTCCAGCAGCTCTGGATGCGCCTCTTGGCTGAGCCCTACGCCGTTTGTCGTCATGAGCAGGCGCTCCACCCCTGCCTCGCGCCGCAGCATCTGAATCAGCTGGCCCAGCCCTCTGCGGGCCAGGGGCTCGCCGCCTGTCAGGCGAAAGGTATGGATGCCAATGCGCACCGCCGCCTGAACGACCCGCAGAATCTCCTCAAAGGTGAGAATCTCCTCATGGGGGAAGTACTCCACCCCTTCCTCCGGCATACAATAGCGGCAGCGCAGGGTGCACCGATCCGTGACGGAAATGCGCATATAGGTAATGTCCCGGCCCAGCTTGTCCCTCATGGATTCTCGTAATCTCCGCTTTTGCCGCCCGATTTTTTCACCAGGCGGATTTCTCCCAAAACCATGCTGCGGTCAACCGCCTTCAGCATGTCGTAAATGGTCAGCAGCGCTACGGATACGCCCGTCAGCGCCTCCATCTCCACGCCCGTCCTGCCCACGGTGCGCACCGTGCAGATAGCGGCCACTCTATGGTTGGCCTCGTCTAAATCAAAATCAATGGTGCAGCCCGTCAAAGGGATATTGTGGCACAGGGGAATCAGCTCCCAGGTTCGCTTCAGGGCCATAATGCCGCCAATCCGCGCCACGCCTAACACGTCGCCCTTTTTGGCGCTTCCCTGGCGCAATCTTTCAAAGGCGGCCTGGCTCATGGAGATGACGCCCCTTGCCTGGGCGGTCCGCTCCGTCTCTGCCTTGGCCCCTACGTCTACCATAATGGCCCTTCCCTGGCTGTCCAAATGGCTCAATTCGCTCATGATCTTCCCTTTCCAAAGCCGCAGTTGGGGTAAATACACGTGGGGCAGGAGAGGCAGAGCCCTCCCTCCCCCAGCCCGGCTAAATATTCCGCCGTAATGGGATAGTCGCTCATCAGCGCCGGCAGCACAATGTCAA
>DBGCIZ010000225.1:0-15707 GCA_048355355.1 Christensenellaceae bacterium
TCACCGCCTCTGGAACAGGCGCAGAGATGAACGCCGGCGCCGTCATTACCTATGAGGAAAAGCTTTGGAAAGGCCCCCTCGTGGGCACCGCCGCAGCCTTCGCCGTTCTCGACCCTGCCTATACTGCAACCGTCCCGCCCATGCAGGTATTTTCCGGCGCCTTTGACACGCTGAGCCACGCTATGGAGACATATCTGGGTACCTCCGACGCAGACAACGTCTCCGACGATGTGGCCCTGGCCATCATGAGCAACACCGTGACCAATATGCGCCGTTTGCTGGTTCATATTGACGACATGCAGGCGCGCGGGAATCTTATGTGGGACTCCGCCATGGCGGAAAACGGCATCCTGAAGGCGGGGCGTCTCACCGATTTTCAGGCCCACCAGATAGAGCACCAGCTTGGCGCCTATACGGATTGCAACCATGGGCAGGGGCTGGCAGTCATCCAGCCCGTCTATTACCGCCATATTCTCCCGGATGCAGAGGCTAAGTTCACCCGCCTCGCCCAGAGGGTGTTTGGCGCTGCTACTGCCGAAGCGGGGCTGGATTCCCTTTCCACCCTGATTCAAGCCTGCGGCCTGCCCTCCCGGCTTTCAGAGCTGCAGTCCCGTTTGGAGATTACGCCCGAGATTCTCCGCAAGGTGGCGGATACCTGCAACATCATCCCCTCTGGCCCCAGGCAGCTTAGCCGCGAGGAGATTTACGAAATCCTCTGCGAGTGCCTGTAAAGAGAAGGCACGGCCCGCGTCTATATCGCGCCGAGAAAGGAAAACAATCTTATGAAACGAGTGATTTGCGTTATTTTATCTCTCGCCTTCGGTCTGTCTCTGGCAGCCTGCGGGCAAACTACTCCTCCCACCTCTACCTCTGCCGCTTCAGAGTCAGCTGTGGTGCAGCCCTCTGCTTCCGCGGCCTCTGGCGATGCCTCCGCTGCGCCCAGCGAAGCCGCGGGGGAAAGGATCCTGGTGGCCTATTTCTCCTGGTCGGGAAACACGGCGGAAATGGCCACCTACCTGGCAGAGCAGACAGGCGGCGACCTGCTGGAAATCCAACCTGCCACGCCTTACCCCACAGACTATAGCGAATGCGGCGACGTGGCCCTGGCAGAGCGGGACAATAACGAGCGCCCCGCCATTGCAAACCTGCCCGATTCCATCGAGCAATACGACACGATTCTCATCGGCTACCCCATCTGGTGGCATACGGCTCCCATGATTATCGGAACCTTTTTGGAAAGCTATGATTTTGCCGGGAAGGACGTGTATCCCTTTACCCAGTCTGCCTCCATGGATACCGAGCAGTTTGACAATTCCATGGCCTTTGTGGAGGAAAATGCGTCCGGTGCCACCGTTCACGATGGCCTCTTTGCCCGGCCCTCTGATACAGACAGCATCGACGCCCCGTTCTGGGTTGCGGCGAGCATGCCGCTCCCCCTGGCGATTTCGTGGCAGAAAGCCACGCCGACCTCTACTATGTCTCTGTAGATACATTGGGCGAGATTGAGTGGGAATCCGGCACCTTCCAGCCGCCAGGACGGCCGCCAGCTCATGTCATCGAAATTTTGACAGAGCAAGCCCCCGCTGCCTACCGGGCCTATTTGCAGGAGCGGGGCGTCTCCTTTCTCCTTGCCGGCCAGGATTCTCTGGACTGCCAGACTGCTTGCCAAAAGCTATACCGCCTGTTTGGCATTCAATCCCTGCTTATCTGCGGTGGCGGCATCGTCAACTGGAGCTTTTTGCAGCAGGGCGTCGTAGACGAGGTAAGCCTAGTGCTGGCCCCGGCCGCAGATGGCGGCGCCAGCTCCGCTGCCGTGTTTCAGCAATCCCCGTTTCTGCAGGAGAGCTTCCCGGTGGAATTCCGCCTCAAGACGTTGAAGCGGCTTGAGAGCGATGCCGTCCGGCTGGTCTACGCCGTGCGCCAGCCCCGTTAGGAGGGTTTCCATGAAAAAAGCATCTGCTCTGCTGTTCCTTGCCCTGCTGTTGACGCTTACTTTAGTCGGCTGCGCGTCAGGGCGCAGCGTCCTCCCTTCCAGCGATTCGCCGCCGTCAGCTGAGGCCGAGAGCGCCCCATCTCCCAAGGCCACCTATTCATATGAAACACAGGAGCTCTTCGCCTGGCGGGATGCGCATCAAATATATGGCGTCGCCTATATTCCCCAGAATGCCGGCGAAAAAATGCCAGCGGTCATCTTCTCCCATGGCTTTGGAGGGACCCATTCTGTGGGCGAGCCTTATGCAGCCGCCCTGGCAAGTCATGGCTATGTGGTCTACTGCTTCGATTTTTGCGGCGGGAGCCCCCAAAGCCAAAGCAGCGGCTCTACGTTAGAGATGTCCCTCTTTTCGGAGCAGGCGGATTTGGAAGCAGTCATTTCCATGGTGCAGGCGCTGGACTATGTAGACAGCGACAATCTGTTTTTGCTGGGCACCAGCCAAGGGGGCGCCGTTTCTGCCATCACCGGCGCAGCACATCCCGAGGAAATCCGCGGCATGGTGCTGCTGTATCCCGCCTTCGTTCTGGTCGACCATGCCAACGAGCTGTTTGCAACGGCGGAAGAAATCCCCGAAACCTACCATTCTATGTGGATGACTGTTGGCCGGGCCTACTTTGAACCCCTGCTTGGGTACGATATTTATGGCGCCATAGCCGCCTATGACCGGGATGTCCTCCTGATTCACGGCGATGCGGACAATATTATCCCCCTATCCTATTCTGAGCAGGCTCTGGCAGCGTATCCCTCCGCAGAGCTGCGGGTCATTCCCGGCGGCGGCCATGGCTTCCATGGCGAAACCGCCCAGCTGGCCATTGGTTATATGCTGGAATATTTGGAGGCCCATCGCAGTTACGCCAGCCCCCAAATAACGTACTAATCATCACAAAAATGTCCCCTCAGCCACAAACAGACGTGTCTGTCTGCCTGGCTGAAAAATGAAAAGCAAAGGAGTGTATCCATGAAAAAAATCGCAGCTATCCTTCTTTCCGTTGTAGTGGTGGTCTCTCTGGCGGCCTGCGCCAGCCCCGCCCAGCAGGCGGAAGTCGCCTCCTCCGCACCTGCCTCCGCAGAGGCATCGGCAGCGCCAGCCCTTTCGGCAGCGCCAGCCTCGGCCGGAGACTCCTCTCCAGCGTCAGGCTCCGGCCAAAATATCCTGATTGCCTATTTCTCCGTTCCGGAGACAGACGGCGTGGATACCGTGGCCGGCGCAAGCCGAGTGGCAGTAAACGGGGAAGTCCTGGGCAACAGTCAATATATTGCGCAGCTTATCCAGCAGGAAACCGGCGGCGACCTGTTTTCCATTGAAACTGTGCAGGAATATCCGAGAACCCACGACGCTCTGTTAGAATTTGCCTACAATGAGCTCACCGAAAACGCCCGCCCCGAGCTTGCCAGCCAAATCCAGCAGCCCGAGCGCTATGATATTATCTTCCTCGGGTATCCTAATTGGAATGCTGACCTTCCCATGCCCCTCTATACCTTCCTGGAATCCTATGATTTCAGCGGCAAGACCATTGTTCCCTTCACCACCCACGGCGGAAGCGGCTTTTCCCGAACGATTCAGACCATCCAGGAGCTCCAGCCCAATGCCACTGTGGTAGAGGATGGGCTCTCCATTTCCCGCAATAGCGTGCCGGATGCGCAGGGCGATGTGGTCAATTGGGTGGCAGGCCTCAGCCTCGCTTCATGACCAGCCGGTCCACCTGCGCAGCATGTTCCCAGGCCTGCCTCCCCTTTGGGCAGGCCTAGCCATGAAAGGAATTCTACCCATGAAACCAAAAATGCTTTTTAAAATCCTTCTCGACATCCTCATGACGATCCTGCTCCTTCTGCTTATGGCTAGGCAGCTGACCGGCAATTCAGCCCACGAATGGCTTGGCGCAGGGCTGTTTGCCCTCTGGGTCCCCCATCATATTCTCAATTTTGGCTGGTATCGCCATTTGCGCCGCGGCAGGTTTACGCTGCTTCGCATTGCGCAGACAGTCGTCAACTTTCTCCTTCTCCTTGCCATGCTTGGCACCATGCTCAGCGGCATTCTTTTGTCCCGGGAGGTTTTCGCCTTTTTGCCTATTTCTGGCGGGCTGGCGCTGGCCCGACCGATGCACATTCTATGCACCTTTTGGTGCTTTGTCCTGCTCTCCCTCCATCTGGGGTTACACTGGAATATGATGCTCGGCATCATACGCCGGGCGGCCAGGCCGGCCTCTGCCCAGCTGCGGATAGCGCTCCGCGCCATTGGCGGGGCCATAGCCGCCTACGGGCTCTATGCCTTCCTGAAAAATCAGGTGTTCTCCTATCTATTCCTGACATCCTCCTTCGTATTTTTCGATTTTGAGCGTCCAGCCCTCCTATTTTTCGTAGAATATGTTGCCATCATGGGCTTGTTCGTATTTCTGGCCCACTACGGAGCCACTGCGTTGCAGAGACTATCCGGCCGGAGAGGGAGAAGAGCAGCTTCCTGACCGTCCCTTGGGAGCGACACTCCTGGGCAGTCTGGTCGCCAACGCAAAAAGGCAGAAGCCCGAGTAGCTTCTGCCTTTTTCCTTCACGCCGCTTTTGCCGTCCTTATTCTACCGACTTCAGCGCCTCTACCATATTGATTTTTCGCAACTTAAAGTACATCACGAAATTGACCGACAGGGCGAACAGCGTCACCAGAATCACACTCCAGACATAGCTGATGAAGTTAATCGTCCGGCCGAACATGACCGCATCCACCTCTACCGTCGTAATAATATAGTAGTGCAGCGCTGTCCCCAGGAAGCACCCCAGGATAATGCCGATAAACGTCAGGATGAAGTTCTCCCGATATACGTAGGAGAGCACCTCCTTATCATAAAAGCCCAAAACCTTTAGGGTGGAAATCTCGCGATAGCGCTCGCTGATGTTCAGGTTGGTCAGGTTATAGAGAATCAGGAACGCCAAGGCTGCCGCAGAAATAATCAGCACCATCACAACATAGTCCAGCGTCTCAATCATATCCGTAAAGTCGTCAGCCACATCGTCCATAAAGGAAAGCATCACCACGTCGTCTATCTGCAGCAGCGCCTCTCCCAGCGCATCCCGGTCCGTGCCCTCCGGCAGCTGGACATAGATGCTGTTGTATTCCGGCTCCTCGCCCCAAACCTGGCGATACAGTTCCTCGGTCATATAGAGATAATGGCCTGCGTAGTTTTCCGTCTCAGCCCCCAGTGTCAGCGTATATTGCTCCGAGTCGCCCTCGTGGACGGTAAATTCCTGCCCTACCTCTGCGCCCGTCTTATACGCCGCCTTTTCCGTCAATACGGTGGAGTTGAACGCTACCTCCTTATGGTCCAGCCTGCCCCGCATTCTGATAAATTGGGCGAACCGCTCCGCATCTTCAGGCACCGTCAACGTCACGCTCATCTCCTCGCCGCCAGCTTCAACGTCTACCGTCTTGCTCATTACGGCAATGGTCTGCTCCGTGCCGCAGGTTTCGCGAACCTCATCCTCCACAGCGGTGGCGTCGCCGTCTACGCCCACAATCAGCTGATACTGATTGATGTCCTCGAACTGATAGACCAGTATGTTCCCCACGGAATCCTTTATGCCAAAGCCTGCCAGCAGCAGGGCCATGCTTCCCGTAATGCCGCACACGGTCATGATAAACCGCTTTTTATACCGGAACAGGTTTCGCATGGTGACCTTGCCCGTGAAGCTCATCCTCTTCCAGATAAAGCCGATTCGCTCAATCAGAACCCGTTTGCCCGCCTTGGGCGCCTTGGGGCGCATGAGCTTGGCGGGGCTTGCGCGCAGGCTGTTCCTGCATCCGATGAACGCCGCCAGGGTCGTCACCGCAACGGCTGCAATCGCGCCGGTCAGCGCTGTCTCCGGGTAGAAGTTCAGCTGAATGGACGGCATGGTAAACATGATGCTATAGGCGCCAAAGATAACCTGCGGGAAAATTTGAATCCCCCCAATAACGCCAATCACACTGCCCACAACGCTTGCAATGGCGGCATAGAGGATATATTTAGCCGCAATCGCCCCATTGGAATAGCCCAGGCCCTTCAGCGTTCCAATATAGGTCCGCTGCTCATCTACCATGCGGGTCATGGTATTCAAGCAGACCAGAGCCGCCACCACCAGAAAAATCATGGGGAAGATCTGCGCCATGGCATCCATGCGCTCTGCCGCATGCTCATACTCACTGACGCCCGTGTTGTCCTCTCTATCAAAGACGTACCACGTGCAATCTGCCAGCTCCTCCAGCTCTTTTCTGCCGTCGGCAATCTGCTGCTCTGCGTCGGCAAGCTCCTCCTCGGCCTCTTTCTTTGCCTCCTCATAGTCCAGCCTGCCCTGGGCCAGCTCCGCTTCTCCGTCCTCAATTTCCTGCCAGGCGTCGTCCAGCTCCTGCTGCCCAGCCTGCCTCTGCTCTTCCAGGGTTGCCCAGCCTGCCTCTATCTCCGCGCGTCCGCTGTCCAGCTGGGCCTTTGCCTCCTCTAGCTGCGTCCGGCCGGCCTCCAGCTGTTGCCGGCTGGCCTCCAACTTTGCTACACCCTGCTCATATTCCGCATAGCCCTGGTCGTACTGCGCCTTACCTGTATCATAGGTTTGCTGTAAAACCGCCCGTGTGGCATCGTCCAGCCGGCCGCTGTCCAACTGGGCCTTTAAGCCATCCAGCTGTATTTTCGCCTGATCCAGCTGCGTTTTGGTAGTTGCCAGCTCTCCTTCCGCCTGTTGGAGCTGCTCCTCCAGGCTCTCTAACGCCTGCTTTTGCCCCTCCAGCGTGTTGTCTTCCGTCTGCAATCTGTCCTCTGCGGCGGCGTAGTCTCTCTCGCCCTCTTCTAAAATTGCCTCATAGCGCTCTTTTCCCTGCTCTGTCAGCGTCCCGCTGTCAATCAGCGCCTTTAAAGCGTCCAGCTCCTGCCGTTTGGTCTCCAGCTCCTGGCGGCTCTGCTCCAGGGCCTGCTCTGCCTGCTGAACGGACTGCCGCCCCTGCTCCAGCCTTTCCTGCCCTGCCGCCAAATCTGCCATGCCCTGCTCATACTGGCCCAGCCCTGCGGTATAGGCCTCCAGGCCCTGGTCGTATTTCCCCTGGAGCTGCGCGCGCATTTCGTCGTTCAAAAGGCCCGTCTCCAGCACCTGCGCCAGAGCGTCCAGCTCTGCCTTTGAGGCGTCCAGCGTCTCCTTCGCCGCCGCCAGCTCTGCCTCGCCCTCTTCAATCGCCTGTAACGCCGCCGGCTCTGCTTCGTCAAAGGCATCCTTGTTTTTCTGGTATTCCGCCTCGCCAGCCTCTATCTCCTGCTCTCCCTGGCGCAGCTCTTTTTCGGCGGCGGCAATTTGCTCATCAAACTCCCGCTGGCCTTCCTCAAAATCTGCCCGGCCGTCAGCAAGCTTCTGTTCCGCATCCGCAAGCTCTGCCTCAGCGTCGGCAAGCTCTCTGTCCATCTCCTCCCGGCCGTCGGCAAGCTCCTGCTCAGCGTCGGCAAGCTCCTGGGCGGCCTCGTCGTAAATCTCGTCATACCTCCGCTGGGCCCATGCCTCGCTGTTCTCCTCCAGGGTATCTGCAACGGCGCCTACCGTCTGCTTATATTCCTCAGAAAATGTGTTGTATTGGTCTGCGCCGTCTACCGTTAGAAATACATCCGTATAGACGTCCAGAGTAAAATCCTCCTCTGGGAGCATTAAAAAGGTGTCGATTTCGCCGCTGCCCAGGGTCGTCGTCCCTCTCTCAAAGGAAATATAGTAGGGGGACCTCACAATGCCTACCACTGTGTACTCCGTGGTGGCCAGGCTATCTGCCAAATCCTCCCCCTCTACGCCGCTGGAAAGGGTAATGGTGCTTCCCAGCCCGAAGACCGTGTTAAACAGCTTCCCTTCCTCTGCCAGGCATTCTCCGCTTTTTTCCGGCATTCTGCCCTCCAGAAGCACTGGCACATTCATCGTATCCGAAAGGCTGTAAAGCTTGGCGACAACCGCCGTATCCCCGCTGTTTGCCATTACGTCCATGGAGTAGGACGGCTCTGCTTCCTTTACGCCCTGGGTCGCCTGAATGTCTGCAACATCCTCCTCCGTAAAGCCCAGGGTGGATACCAGGCGGATATCCATCAGGTTCTGCTCGTCAAAATAAGCGTCTGCCGTGTCCTCCATATCCGGCCCCGCCGCTCTCAGCCCGGCAAAAAAGGACACACCAAGCATGACGATAATCAAAATCGACATAAACCGCCCAAAGGAATGGCGTATTTCTCTCAATGTGTCTTTCAGCAGCGCTTTCGTCATGCTACCATTCTATCCTCTCTACAGGTGTGGGCGATTCGTTGACTGAAATGCTCTCCACCTTGCCGCTTTTAATGTGAATCACCCGGTCCCCCATGGGGGCCAGGGCCAGATTGTGCGTAATGACGACGATCGTCATCCCCATGCTGCGGCAGGTATCCTGCAGCAGCTTCAAAATGGTCTTGCCCGTCTTATAATCTAGCGCGCCTGTGGGCTCGTCGCAAAGGAGCAGTTTTGGATTTTTCGCCAGCGCCCTTGCAATGGAGACCCTCTGCTGCTCTCCGCCAGAAAGCTGGGCGGGGAAGTTGTTCATTCTGTCCGCCAGGCCAACCTGCCGCATTACTGTGGCCGGGTCAAAGGGATTTTTGCAAATCTGAGTGGCCAGCTCCACGTTTTCAATGGCCGTCAGATTCTGCACCAGATTGTAGAACTGAAACACGAAGCCTACGTCGTAACGGCGGTAGGTGATCAGCCGTTTATCGCTGAACTGCTCCACATGCTCGCCGTCCACCACAATTTCGCCGCCGCTGGGCCTATCCATGCCGCCCAGGATGTTAAGCACCGTGCTTTTGCCTGCGCCGCTGGCTCCCGCCACAATGACAAATTCACCCTTTTCAATGGTAAAGTCAATGCCGGCCAGCGCGTCAATGGTGACCTCCCCCATTTTATATACTTTCTTTACATTTTTAAACGCAATAAAGGGCATGTCGTCCTCCTTTGCAGGGCATTCCCCTGCACATTTATTGTAGCACCGAAGCACTCCTGCGGCAAGCCTAAAAGCCGCGCCAGAAAATGAATAAATTTCGCACATTCGAAGAACATAATAAGAACGACGCGCAGTCTTCCCCCTGCGCAAATTTCCGGGAAAGGGGTGCCCCATGCATTTTAAGCAAACCGTAGAAAAGCTGGACCAGATGCTCCATATTTCAGACAGCTTTGACCTGATTCGCCGCCCCCTCACAATCGGCGGCACAAGCGCCATGCTATATATGGTAGACGGCTTCGTTAAGGACGACATCCTTGAAAAAATTATGGAATTCCTCATGAAGCTTTCCCCTGCTGATTTAGAGGGCGTCTCCTCCGCCCAGGCCTTCGCAGACCTGTTCGTCAGCTATGTAGAGGTTGACTGCTCCGACGATTTTGAGCAGACCGTCACCGGCGTCCTCTCCGGCACCATTGCTCTGGTCAGCGAGTGCTTCCGCGGCGCCATTCTCATCGACGCCCGAACCTACCCAGTCCGTGGCCTCTCCGAGCCGGAGGATGACAAGGTGCTCCGCGGCTCCCACGATGGCTTTGTGGAAACCCTGGTGTTCAATACCGCCCTGATTCGCCGCCGCATCCGCGACCCACGCCTCACTATGGAAATCTACACCGTAGGCCGCAGCTCTAAAACAGACGTGGTCATCGCCTATATGAAGGAGCGGGTCAATCCCCAGGTTTTAGAGCGGATTCAGAACATCATCCAAAATTTAAACGTCAACGCGCTGACCATGGGCCAGCAAAGCCTCAACGAGGCTCTGATGAAAAAGGGATGGTATAATCCCTTCCCCAAGGTGCGCTACTCGGAGCGGCCGGACGCCACCGCCGCGGCTATTCAGGAGGGCAAGGTGGCTATTTTGGTGGATAACTCCCCTACGGCCCTGCTCTTGCCCGTGACCATTTTCGACTTTGTGCAGGAGAGCAACGACTATTATTTCCCGCCCCTCATTGGCACCTATCTGCGCATTGTCCGCTCTATTATCTTTATTCTGACTATTTTTTTAACGCCCGTTTGGTATCTGCTCATCAAAAATCCCGAGGCCATTCCCCCGTGGCTCCAGTTTATCAACGTCTCCGAGCCAGGGGCTCTGCCCATCTGGCTTCAGCTGATTATCTTCGAATTTGCTATCGACGGCCTGAAGCTGGCCTCTCTCAATACGCCCTCTGCCCTCAGTAACTCCTTCAGCGTCCTTGGCGCTCTGATTTTAGGCGAATTCGCCGTTCAAGCCCACTGGTTCGTGCCCGAGGTTTTGCTCTACATGGGCTTTGTAGCTGTGGGCAACTTTACCCAGCCCAGCTTCGAGCTAGGCTATGCCTTCAAAATCATGCGCATTATGCTCATCATCCTGGTGGCCCTATTCGACGTCTGGGGTTTTGTGGTCGGTATTCTCATTATGGCAGCGCTGATTGCCTTTAACCGCACCGCCGCCGGCACTTCCTATATCTATCCCATCATTCCCTTTAACGGCAGGCAGCTGCTCAATCAGTTTGTCCGCCTGCGAATGAACAAGACCAACAGCTAAATGCCAACATAAAAAAGGGAGCTTCCCGCCAGCCAGGGGAGGCTCCCTTTTCCCTTGCAGTCCTTCGCTATAGCAGCAGGCTGCCTACCTGATAGACGATAAACGCCATGACCCAGGCCACCGCAGTTTGATATAGCATCGCCGCTGCCGTCGCCTTGCCGCTGCCCAGCTCCCGCTTCACTGCCGCCGTCGCCGCCACACAGGGCATATACAACAGGACAAACACCAGGAAGGAAATCGCCGAAAGGGGCGTGAAAATGGCGCTCAGCGCCTGGGCCAGGCCTGCGCCAGAGGCTCCCGTCAAAACGCTCAGGGTGCTGACCACCGCCTCCTTCGCCGTCAGGCCGGTAATAATAGCGGTGGAGGCTCGCCAATCCCCAAAGCCCAGCGGCGAAAACACCGGCGCAATCAGCCTGCCAATGGCGGCCAGCATGCTCTCTGAGCTGTCCTCCACAATATTAAACCGGAAGTCAAAGCTCTGCAGCAACCAGATGATAATCGTCGCCAAAAAGATAATGGTGAAGGCCCGTTTGATAAAGTCCTTTGCCTTTTCCCACATGTGCAGCAGCACCGATTTAGGTGAAGGGAACCGATAGGATGGCAGCTCCATCACAAACGGCACCGGGTTGCCCTTAAACAGCGTATGCTTAAACAGCAGCCCCGAGCCGATGCCCACCAAAATGCCCAAAACGTAAAGGCAAATCATAACCACCGCCCCATTCTCCGGGAAGAACGCCGCCGTAATCATGGCGTAAATGGGCAGCTTGGCGCTGCACGACATAAAGGGGGTCAGAAGGATGGTCATCTTTCTGTCCCGCTCACTGGAGAGGGTCCGCGTCGCCATAATGGCAGGCACAGAGCATCCAAAGCCAATGAGCATGGGCACAAAGGACCTGCCTGAAAGGCCGATTTTCCGCAGCAGCTTATCCATTACAAAGGCGACCCTTGCCATGTAGCCGCTGTCCTCCAGCAGAGACAGGAAGAAAAACAGCGTTACAATAGTGGGCAGGAAGGAGAGGACGCTGCCAACGCCGGCAAACACGCCGTCCATAATGAGAGAATGCAGGGTCGGGTTCACTCCGGCAGCTATCAGACCGTCGCTGACCAGCCAGGTCAGGCCGTCAATGGCGTTGGAAAGCAGGTCGCTCAAAAAGGCGCCAATCACGCCGAAGGTCATCCAAAAGACAACCATCATAATGCCGAGGAAAATAGGGATGGCCCAGATTTTGTGGGTCAGCACTGCGTCAATGCGAATGGAGCGCAGCTGCTCCTTTGTCTGAGGCCGCTTTTTGCAAATCTTTGCGCAGAGGGCCTCTATATATTCATAACGCATATCCGCCAGGGCCGCCTCCCGGTCTGTGCCCAGGTCTGTCTCCATCTCCTGCACCAGATGGCCCACGATGTCCCGCTCGTTTTCCGTCACATGGAGCCGCTCCATAGTGGGCTCGTCCCCCTCGATCAGCTTGGTAGCTGCAAACCGGGGCGGAATCCCTGCCTTTTTGCACTGGTCCTCTACCACATGGGCCAGGGCGTGAATGGCCTTATGCACGGGCCCCTTGCAGAAGTCCAGCTTCTTCGGCGGCTCCTTTGCCTCTGCCGTGGCAATCACCGTGTCAATCAACTCCTGAATCCCCTCGTTTTTGCTGGCCGAAATGGGCACCACGGGCAGGCCCAGCTCTTCGGACATCTTATCGATAAAAATCGTGCCCCCATTGTTCCGCACCTCGTCCATCATGTTCAGCGCCAAAACCATGGGCAGGTTCAGTTCCATCAGCTGCAGCGTCAGATAAAGGTTTCGCTCCAAATTCGTGGCGTCTATAATATTAATAATGGCATCCGGCTTTTTTTCAATGAGAAAATCCCGGGTGACGACCTCCTCCGCCGTATAGGGAGAGAGGGAGTAGATGCCGGGCAAATCTACTATCGTAACGTCCTTGCGGCGCTTCAGAACGCCCTCCTTGCTGTCTACCGTTACGCCGGGGAAGTTGCCTACATGCTGGTTGCTTCCGGTCAGCTGGTTAAAGAGGGTTGTCTTGCCGCAGTTTTGGTTGCCAATCAGGGCTAATATCATTGCCGTTCCTCCGCCATCTCGATTTTTGCAGCATCCTCCTGGCGGATGGTCAGCTCATAGCCCCTCAGATGCAGCTCGATAGGGTCCCCCAAGGGCGCCTTTTTCCGCACCATTACTTTGGTCTTTGGGGTCAGCCCCATATCCAGCAGCCTGCGCCGCAGAGCGCCTTCCCCGCCTACCTGGGCAATGACGCCGCTCTGCCCTACCTTTAACTGGTCTAATGTCATGTTGCCTCCGTTCTCTTCCTCTCCCAGACGAATTTTCCCAAGGCACAGGCAAGAAACCCAGTTCCCTCTGGCGTCTCTTTCTTCTATGTCCTTGTCCCCTTCGCTAATATATACAATTATAATCCCGGGAATATATCTGTCAATGAATTTTTGCTCCAAAAGGGCGTTTTCTCCAATTAGCGCTGCCTAATCCACACCTCTGGCAGCCCGCCGATTATGAGATTGCTTTTCTCCCCAATCTATATTAGAATAGGATTGATATTACTGAATAACGAGGAACAGCAATGGAAAAAATCGCAAGCTTTACCGTAAACCACAACATACTGACCCCCGGTGTGTATATTTCCCGCGTCGATATGGACGATATCGTCACCTACGACCTGCGGCTGAAGCACCCCAACCAGGGCGACTTTCTCACCCCGGCCGTGGCCCATACGGCAGAGCATCTCTTTGCCACCTATATCCGCTCCTGTCCCATTGGCAAAAACGTCATTTACTTCGGCCCCATGGGCTGCCTGACTGGGTTTTACCTCATTCTGAAGGGCGTTTCCCATGAGACGGCTTTGGCCCATATGAAAGAAGCGGCCAAATTTTTGCGGGACTATCGGGGAGAAATTCCAGGCAGCCAGCCCATTGAGTGCGGCAATTATCTGCTCCACGATTTAGACGGCTGCAACCGGGAATTCGCCGCCTATTATGACGCCATCGCGGGCAATACAACAGACAATTTGGTTTACCCAAAATAAGGAGGCATTATGTTAAAAATTGAGCATCTGACCAAGACCTACAAGGGCGCCGTCAAGGCGGCGGACGACGTCTCCCTGAATATCGAAAACGGGGACCTGTTCGGTTTTATCGGCCATAACGGCGCCGGCAAAACCACCACCATCAAGTGCGTTACGGGCATCCAGGATTTCGACGAGGGCGAGATTTATATCGACGGTCACTCCGTCCGCAAGGAGCCCATGGTCTGCAAGCAGCTTACCGCCTACATTCCCGATAATCCGGACCTTTACGAGCATCTTTCCGGCATGCAGTATCTCAACTTTGTGGCGGATATTTACCGGGTCGGCGCAGACCGGCGCAAAAAACTGATTGACGAATTTGCCGCCCGCATGGAGATCACCTCCCGGCTTGGCGACGCCATCAGCTCCTATTCCCACGGCATGAAGCAAAAGCTGGCGGTAGTCTCCGCCCTGATTCACGAGCCCAAACTGCTGGTGCTGGACGAGCCCTTTGTCGGGCTGGACCCTAAGGCCTCTCATACCCTGAAGATGATTTTGCAGGAGCATTGCCAAAAGGGTAACGCCGTGTTTTTCTCTACCCACGTGCTGGAGGTGGTGGAAAAGCTGTGCAACAAGGTCGCCATCATCAAAAACGGCAAAATTATCACCACGGGAATCACCGAGGAAATCATGGGCAACGATTCTCTGGAGCATATCTTCCTGGAGCTGACTGACGATGAATAATCTATTCCTTTTAATTAAAATCAACGTGCTGGCATCCTTTGGGAGCAGCCGCAAATCGGGCGAGGCGACGAAGGAAAGCCGCCGGAAGGCCTATATGCCCCTGCTCATGCTAGTGCTCTGCGTATTTTTGGCATATAGTATCTACGAAATGGCCAACACCATTGTCTCTGCCACAGGCCGCCCAGAGGTAGCGCTCTATATGGGGGCAAATCTGGCGACTCTGCTTGTGTTTATCTTTGGCATTTATAAGGTTCCGTCCTATCTGTTCCAATTTTCGGACTATGACCTGCTGATGTCTATGCCCATTAAGCGGAGCACCATCATGGCCTCGAAAATTGCCTATCTCTACGGCAGCGACCTGCTCTATTCCCTGATTGTCTGTATCCCCATGTTTGTGGTATACAGCCAATATACCGGCGCGGGCATCGTCTTTTGGGTGAAGGGCATTGTCTCCCTTCTGTTCCTGCCCTGTGCGCCCTTTGTGGTCTGCGCGCTGCTATCCTTCCTGCTGGCAAAGCTGGCCTCTTTGTTAAACGCCAAAAACCTGGTCATGCTGATTGGCTCTCTTCTGGTAGTGTTGGCTTATATGGTGGCGGTCATGTGGCTCAACGGCTCCTCTACGGCAGACCCGGAGCAGGTTGTCCCCGTGATGGAAAGCATCAACAGCGTCAACATCTTCTCCCCCATGTTTACCCAGGCCATTATGGGCTCCTTTGCGGAGCTGCTGTTGTATGTAGCGGTGGAGGTAGTTCTCCTGGCGGCCTTTGTTCTTATCTTCGCCAAGTCCTTTGCCTCCATCAACGCCTCCATGAACGAGACCCGCAAGGGCAAGAGGGTCAAGGCGTCTCACCGCCAGGTGCGTACCCCCCTGCAAAGCCTGTATCGCAAGGAACTGAAGAGCTTCTTCTCCTCCTATATGTATGTGATGAACTCTGGCTTCGGCCTGATTCTGCTGGCCATTGCCGCCATTGTTCTTCTGTTCATCGGCGACCCCCTTGCCGCAGTGCCGGAGCTGGAGGGCCAGTCCGCCTCGTTGTGGACCGCCATTATCGCCATTGTCATCTCCTTTACCGTGGTGCTGAGCAATACCTGCGCCCCCTCCATCTCCCTAGAGGGAAAGCGCTTCTGGATTATCAAATCCATGCCGGTAGAAATGCGGGATGTTTTGAAGAGCAAGCTTCTGGTCAACCTGACCCTGTCGCTGCCGGTGGTGGTTTTTGCCCTGCTCATGGTCGTCATCAGCGGGCTGCTTCCCCTGGCCAACGTGGCCTGCCTGCTTGCGCTAAGCGTGTCCCTTGCGCTGTTTACGCCCCTGATAGGCCTCATCTCCAACCTGTTATTTCCGCGGATGGACTATAAAAATGACATTACGGCCCTGAAATCCGGCGGTGGTGTGCTGTTGGGCATCCTGTTTGGGTTCCTGGC
>DBGCIZ010000226.1:0-3078 GCA_048355355.1 Christensenellaceae bacterium
GGTCGATATAGAAGGGGGCCAGGTGGTAGACTTTTTTGCGGAGTGCGCGGAGAATCCAGGGGAGTTTTTATCTCCCGGGGTGACCATAGACTGCAACGAGTCCCTGCGCCTGCGGGTGGGGGACGAAATTTACTCCAATCTCTACCGCCCCATGCTGAAGGTGGTGTATGACGAGGTGGGGGAGCATGATTTGCTCCATCCGTGCTGCCGCCGGGAGATGTACGACTTTTTCTATCAGAATGGGGATGGGCATCCCAGTTGTCTGGAAAATATCAATGGATGCCTGGGGGAGGACAGGCCCATCATCCATCCAGTCAACCTGTTTATGCATACAAAAATCCACTGCGATGGGAAAATCTCAGTGGAGCGCCCCCTCTCCAAGGCTGGAAGCAAAATCGTGCTGCGGGCGGAGCGGCCCCTGCGCCTGGGCGTCGCTGCGTGCAGCGTATCGGAAAGCGATTGCAACGGGGGCAAGTGCACGCCGGTTAAGGTCGTGGTGGAGGATTGAGGCCGGCCGTGTATGTGGGCGCGCAGTCCATCCCCGTCATGGGCGGGCGGAAAAGCGAGGATGTTTTTCCCCGGAAAATATGATATAATCGTCACGACAACTTTGTATGAACGGGGAATACGGCATGGTATTATTGAGCGCGTCCCAGGTGAGCAAATCCTTTGGGACGCAGGACGTGATAAAAAAAGCCTCCTTCAGCATTGGGGAGGGGGACAAAATCGGCTTGCTGGGCGTCAACGGGGCGGGGAAGACCACGCTGTTCCGCATGATTGCAGGCGAGCTTTCGCCGGACAGCGGAACCATCAGCATATCCCGCCAGACCAGCATTGCCTACATGCAGCAGCACGCGGAGTTCACGGCGGACAAGACGGCGCTGGACGAGGTGGGGGAGGTTTTTTCCCAGCTCATGGAGGACGAGGCCCGGCTGGCGGAGCTGGAGCGGCAGCTGGCCACAGACCACAGCCCGGCCACCATCGAAAAATTCAACGCCCTGCAGGAGCGGTTTCTGGAAAATGGGGGCATGACCTTCCGGGCAAGAATCCGCTCCACCCTGCTGGGCCTGGGCTTTCTGGAGGAGGAGCTGACCCTGCCTCTCTCGGCTATTAGCGGCGGCCAGCGCACCAGAGCCCTGCTGGCCAAGCTGCTGCTGGGGGAGCATCAGCTGCTGCTGCTGGACGAGCCTACCAACCATCTGGACATTAAGGCCGTCACCTGGCTGGAGGGCTTTTTGCAGGATTACAAGGGCACCCTGGTCATCATCTCTCACGACCGCTATTTTCTGGATAAGGTCTGCAACAGAATCTTTGATTTGGAAAACGGCCTGCTGGAGACCTACCCGGGGAACTACACATCCTACGTGGCCCAGAAGGAGCTGCGCCGGTTGACGAGGGAGCGGGAATACGAGCGCAAGACGGCGGAAATCCGGCGGCTGGAGGGAATCATCGCCCAGCAGAAGCAGTGGAACCGGGAGCGCAACCTGGTTACGGCCAGAAGCAAGCAGAAGGCCATTGACAGGATTGAGGCCACCCTGGAGGCGCCGCAGAAAAAGCCGGAGGAGATTCGATTCCGGTTTCACGCGGCAGTTACCTCCGGCAACGACGTGCTGACGGCCAGGGACATTGCCAAGGCCTTTGATGGCAGGCAGCTGTTTCGGCATGTGAATCTGGAGATAAAGCGGCAGGAGAAAGTGTTCCTTTTGGGGGACAACGGCTGCGGCAAGACCACCCTGTTCCGCATCCTCCTGGGGAAGATACGGCAGGACGCGGGCACGGTGGAGCTGGGCGCCAAGGTCAAAATCGGCTATTACGACCAGGCCCAGAGCGATTTGGCAGACGGCAAGACCATTTTAGAGACCATCAGCGACGCCCTGCCCCATCTGGACCATGGCGCCATCCGCAACGCCCTGGCCGCCTTCCTGTTCCGGGGCGACGATGTCAACAAGCTGGTGGGCACCCTTTCCGGCGGGGAAAAGGCGCGGGTGGCCTTGTGCCGGCTGATGCTTTCTAGCTGCAATCTGCTGCTGCTGGACGAGCCTACCAACCATCTGGATATCCCCTCCAAGGAGGTTCTGGAGGAGGCTCTGGCCGGGTACGACGGCACCCTGCTCATGATTTCCCACGACCGCTATTTTATCGATAAGCTGGCCGAGCGCATTTACCGGCTGACAGAGCAGGGGGCCCAGGAATTCGGCGGGAACTATACCTATTTTCTCGAGCATGCAGCCCAGGAGGAGCCTACGGGGAAGGGGAAGGCAGCCCCTGTGGTCAACGAATATAAGCGGAAAAAGGAGCGGGCCTCTCAGCTGCGCCAGATGAAGGGCAAGGTCCGGCGGGCAGAGGAGCGCATTGCCGCCCTGGAGGCGGATATGGAGGCAAAGCAGGCCGAGCTGGAGGGCTGCGGCGCAGACTACGAGAAGGCGCTGGAGGTGACCGGGCAGCTGGCTGCTCTCCAGGAGGAGCTGGATCAGTGCTATCAGGAGTGGGAGGACATGCTCACCCAGCTGGAAGAAGAGGAGGAAGAGGAATGAACCAGAATACCGCAAAGGGACTGGCAGTCACCGTTTGGATTTTAGGAGTCGTCGGCAGTATTGGCCTGGGGGCCCAGAGGGGCAGCTTTTGGCTTGTCCTTGTGTTGGCGGCTTTTTTTGTGGCCTTGGGCGGACTGCTCTGGCTGCTGGAGGGCCGTCGCGCCGCCGCTGCCAAAGAGGATGGGGCAGAGGGCCAGGCTGAGGAGGAGCCTGCGGCCCGGGAAGAGGCTGCTGACGACCTGGTAGAGGAGGAAGAGGAGCAGGAGGAAGAGGAGCTGCTTCAGCCTATCTCCGCCAGAATTTTCGTCAAGCCATCCGGCGAGTTTATCACCTGTCCTCACTGCGGCCAGCGCCTCTCTAAAGGGGCCAGCAGGTGCTTTGCCTGCGGGAAGGAGCTTTAGGAGAGCCGTCCTTCGTCGCAATAGACTGCGGGGTGTTGTTTCCTCCTGTCGTCGGAAAGTTTCACCCCTTCGTCATTGCTCCTTTTTCCGCAAAAAAGCTCGGCTGCGCCCTCTTTGGAAAACGACCCGCGGCTTGCAAAATC
>DBGCIZ010000227.1:0-12892 GCA_048355355.1 Christensenellaceae bacterium
CCGTGGCTCCATCCTTCTGGGCCTGCTTTACGCTGGAATTCATAAACACGGTGCACCGCGACCCTAAATTGACGCAGTTTTTCGCAAAAAGCCCCAGGTTTGCAAACTCCGCCGTTCCATAGCCCAGCGCCTTGGCAAAAGTCTCAATAAAGCTGCCGCATCCGGAGGAGCATGCCTCGTTTAGCATAATAGAATCCACAGCGCCATTTTTTAGCTTAAAGCACTTCATGTCCTGGCCGCCGATGTCGATGATAAAATCCACCTCTGGGTCAAAATGCTTTGCCGCATAATAATGGGCCACCGTCTCTACAATCCCCGCATCTGCGTGGAAGGCATGCTTCAGCAGCTCCTCCCCATAGCCGGTAACGGCGGCGCCGCAGATTTTGATTCTGTCCCCTATCATGCCGTAGATATTTTCCAGCTGCTGCTTAATGACGGGAATGGGCTCTCCCTTGCTGGGGGCATAGAAGCTATATAAAATCTCGTTATCCTCTGAAATCAGCGCCAGCTTCGTCGTCGTAGAGCCGGCGTCGATGCCCAGGTATGCCTTGCCCGTATAGTCCCGAACGGGCTTCTCCGCCACGCCATGGGTGCTGTGCCGCCGCACAAATTCGTCGTATTCCTCCTGGTTTGCAAAAAGTGGCGGCAGCGTATTGGTAATCTTGGCCTTGTTTGGCCGGTTTACCGCCTCTTCTATGTCGCCAAAGGTCTTTGCCTCTTCCTCCCGGCTCAGCAGCGCCGCGCCAATGGCTACGTAATATTCCCCATATTCCGGAAATAGAGCGTGGTCGTCATCCAGCCTCAGCGTCTGCCGGAATCTATCCCGCAGGCCCATCAAAAAGGTGAGCGGGCCGCCTAAAAAGGCAATCCGCCCCGTCAGGCGCCTGCCCTGGGCCAAGCCCGCAATCGTCTGGTCCACAATAGCCTGATAAATGCTGGCCGAGATATCCTCCTTGCTGGCGCCCTGGTTTAGCAGGGGCTGAATATCCGACTTGGCAAACACCCCGCATCGGGATGCAATATTGTAAATCTGCTTGTGATGAAAATAAAGGCGGTCCAGCTCCTCCACAGTTAAATTCAAAAGAGACGCCATCTGGTCGATAAACGCCCCTGTTCCGCCTGCGCAGGAGCCATTCATCCGCTCCTCGCTGCCTCCCGTAAGAAAGAGGATTTTCGCATCCTCTCCGCCCAGCTCTACAACTGCGTCAATGTCGCCCAAAATCGTCTCGCAGGCCTTTTTTGTGGCAAATACCTCCTGCACAAAGGGCAGCTCTGCATTTTGCGCCAAGCCCAAACCTGCGGAACCCGAAATCGCCACCGTAGCCTTTCCTTCGCCAATCAGCGGCTTGACCTCCGCCAACTGCGCCGCCGCCTCCTCCCGCACTCTGGAGTGATGCCGGCTGTATTTTTTATAGAGTAGTTTTCCTGTCTCATTTATCACCACAGTTTTTACTGTGGTAGACCCGCAATCAATTCCTATATTTAGAACGCTCATTTGATTCCACACCTGCGTATCTCCCATATTTGCCGCCATAACATGTATAGCGACAACAGGATTATACTATACTTTGTGGATAAATTCAAACTCAAAAAATGTCCTTTTTCTCCAAACTCTCCAATAAATCTCCAAAAATCCTCCGCAATTGCGCCAGCGTTTCCGCCTTTACCAGCATATTTCTCCATTTTGCGCCGTGGCGCATTCCCTTGGTGTACCACGCCGCATGCTTGCGCATTTCCCGGATGGCCACCCGCTCTCCCTTGTATTCCACTGCCAGCTCTGCCTGACGGATTGCCATGCGGATTTTCTCCTCCTCTGTTGGCACTGTATAAGTCCCCGTCTGCAAGTAGCTGAGAATCTGGCCAAATAAAAAGGGATTGCCCAAGGCCCCTCTGGCCACCATTGCGCCGTCTGCCCCCGTGTATTCTAAAATACTCTTTGCATCCTCCGGCGTGAAGATATCCCCATTGGCATTGACGTAGATATGCACGGCCTGCTTCACCTGCCGAATCGCCTCCCAGTCGGCCGTTCCCTCGTAAAATTGGTCCCGGGTCCTTCCGTGAACCGTAATAGCATCGGCGCCGTTGTCCTCTGCGATTTTGGCAAATTCTACGCAGTTTACCCGCTCTTTTTCAAAGCCCTTGCGAAATTTGACTGTCACCGGAAGCTTCACCCGCTTCTTCACCGCTGCGATAATCTTTCCCGCCAGAGCAGGCTCCTTCATTAAGGCGCAGCCCTCCCCATTGTTGACGATTTTGGGCGCAGGGCAGCCCATATTTAAATCAAAAACCGCTATCCGCTGGCCATGCTCCTGCTCTAGCCGCGCCGCCATGTCGGCTAGAATCTCCGGCTCTCTGCCGAACAGCTGGACGCCCACCTTTCCCTCTGCCGGGCCAGTCTCCAGCAGCTCCCTGGTATGGATATTTTCGTAGAGCAAGCCCTTGGCGCTAACCATTTCCGTAAACGCCATGCCCGCGCCCTGCTCTATGCATAGCTCCCGGAAGGCCCGGTCCGTAATGCCCGCCAACGGGGCCAGTAAAATATTATTTTTCGCCGCCTCATATGGATGCTTCGCCATACTTTTCTCCTTCCGATTGCCGCAAAAATGCCCGCCGCGTTCCCTGCGGCAGGCACCGTGCTCCTGTTCGTCGCGCTCTACTCCTCAGCGCTTGCCTCCGGCGCGCTGCTCCCCTCGGGGGCAGGCGAATCCTGCACATAATCCTGGTCCTTTACTGAGAAGCTCGCCTCAGCCTCATCGCTTTGGGGAATAGGCGTCGGTGTAGGCACTGGATTTTCATTTTCAGACGTAATGGGCTCCACCAACTCCAAGCCGCTGACTAGCCATTTGCTGTCGTCCTGCTTCACCAATGTCACCTGGTAGACGCCATTCTCGATAAATTTGTCCACCGCCTGATATTCCGAACCTGCATTAGAGGCAATATCTGCTACGATGCCGTCTACGACATCTCTCACCTCCACCGTTACCTCCGTTACCCAGGGCAAAACAATGACTAGACTGACATCCGTCCGCTGCACATAGTTGGTAATATCGTAATCCTTGTTAATTTGCTGGGTATCCAGCTGGGACTCCTCTAGATATTCACTGGTAAAGATATTGTCCAGCAGCTCTGTATCGCTATTGTCAATGGGGTTTAGCAGCACAGACGCCCGCTTGGCAAACGCATCTTTCACAATTACCTGCACGTTCGCTGTAGCTAGCGCGGTAAAAAATGCCAGAACTACCACGCCAGCAGCCAACGCAACAGCCAGCAGCTTCCCCAGAATATAGCTAAAAAACCGGGCGGTTCCCTCTCCTTTGCTTCTCATGCACCATCCTCCATGGTCGTTACTTTCGGGAAACGCTTCCTCCGCTTCCCGCTATCTGAGCCCATATCCCCGCTACCTGCATGCCGGGATATGTCTATTCCTTTTCCCTGCCATGCCCCACTCTGCCCACGGCCCATAACCCTGGGCAAAGCAGAAGTTCCCATATTTCTGCTATTATATCAAAAAAGTTATGCGTCAGCAAGTCGTCGCAGGGTTAGCCTCATCCTCCCAAAATCCACGTCCGCAGCAGCTCTGTTGCTCTGGATGGCAGCTTTTTGGCCTTCTTTTTGCGGCCTCTTTATTCCGCGGGCAATGTTCTATGTCTTATCTCCAAAAATCTCTCATGTGTAAAATTTCTGTATCAAAGGAGCCCTCTTTCTCTCCTTTTCGCAGAAGCTTGTGTTATTTGCATCGATTATAGTAAACTAGATATAATTGAAAAAGGATTGAGGTGCATAGAATGAAAAATTACAGTCATTTGTCCTCTTATAGTAAGGATGAACTGATCCGATTGATTGAAATTTATTCCAAAAACTGGCTCGCCATGGACGGCGTTTGGTTTCAGTCCATAGAGCGGAAATTCGGCATGGACGAAGCTATGTATCACGATGGCGAGGCGTGGAAGCGGTTTACTGTCATTGAAGCGCGCCGGATTAAGGAATTTTTAATGTTGGAGGAACACCCGGGGCTGGAGGGCCTGGCCAAAGCCTTGCGCCTGCGCTTTTATGCGAATCTGAATGAAGATAGCATTGAAATTTCCGGCAATACCTTAACCTATACGTCTGTGGACTGCCGCGTCCAGCGGGCCCGTGAGCGCAAGGGGATGCCGTTTCATCCCTGCAAATCCGTCGGCATCATCGAATATCGGGAATTCGCGCGCACTATTGACAGCCGTTTTACCTGCGAATGCGTAAGCTGCTATCCCGATATTGCCGAGCCTGCCGTCTGCTGCAAATGGCGGTTTACCTTGCACGATTAAATGGCAAAACACGCGTGGATGACGTTTTACTGAGACGTTTTCGCAGCACCTATCCCTCAGGCTTTGAAAAGCGGGCTCTCTCCAACGAGATAGCCCGCTTTTTATCCAGAGCGGTATTCGCCTACATTCTAACTCGAACTGCCCATTTTCCCCAGGCTTACATTACCTGTTCCCTGCTCTTGGGGAGGACAAACGACAGAAGCGGCACCTTTTTTTCGATATATTTTAGGGTGGTTTCCGTATCCTGCAATAAATCGCCCCCTACAATGCCCAGCTCGTCCGGCTTGCATATTACGATATCGTTTGGCTCAAGGCCAATCACCTGGGTAATCAGTTCCTCGCCGCAAGTGCTCCCATAGCCCTGGCTCCAGTCCTGCCGCACTCCAAAGGTCTCTTCCCGCAGGCGAAAAATCAGCCTTCTGAAAAACGCCGGATGGCACATGGGGAAATAGAGCTTTTTAATGTTTAGCCGCTCGTTTTCCTTTTTCAGCAAAAACTTTGCGTAATGGATTTCGTCCTGCTTCTCAGACATGGAAAATACATTCAAATCCACGTTAAACCTCATCTTCTCCAGGGCCTCCACCAGCGCCAGCGTAATGGCCCCGCGGTTGAATATCTGTACAGCAGAAACGCCCCCCATATTGGCGCAATTGAAATAGACGGATAGCTTATTTCTTTTGGGCCGCACCCGGTTAAACATCGAAAGAGGGCTCCCCTCCAGATATGCCTTCACGTCCGGCGCAAAGCCGACATAGTCGTTAAATTGCCGGTAGTTTTTCGTCGTGACCGTCAAAAAACGCTCCAGGATATCCTTCAGGCGCAGCAGTCTGTCAAAATCCTCGTGATACCCATATCTGCACAGCTGCACCGCCTCTTCATAGGATTTGGTTTTATTCCACGAATCGTAGTGCAGGTCATTGCGAAGGCTCAGCATGTTGCCCTCGTGGAAAAACTCCGTATTGATTGGATTTTGCTCCAGGTGCCTTAAAAAGTCGTTGGCAGATTGGAATTCAAATTCAAATACTGTGTAACCACATTTTTTATATTTCTTCATCCCAGCATCATTCCCTCTTTCAGAAAATGCGAGGCCATGATTTCATCAGACTGCCGGCTCTTTGGGCGGCTGCTCCCCCAGCAAGGCCTTCGTCGCGCGGAGAAATTCGTTCTCGTCGCTCACATCCCCCATATTGCCTAAAATAATGTCAATATCGTCCTCGCTCAGCCCCTTTAGCACGGTGGAGGTCAAAATCAGCTCTATGGGAAGATGATTTTTGTATTTTAAATACGCCTTGGCAATGCCGCGGGTGGAAACAATATGTAAAATCCTGCTCTTCTGAACGCTGTCCCGAAATGCCCACATATACTCCAGCAGCTGCTCGTTTGGATACAGCATTTTTTCCATTTTTCTGTCATAGTCAAAAAAGATGGTATCGAATCTGTCCAGGGTCGCAGCATCCAGGGCGGACCTCCCTACATATTGCAGGTCGCTGCCCCTTCCCCACGTATTTGCGGCGGCAATCATTCTAAAATTCGGATGCCTCTTCACCGTTTCGTGGGGGAAGTCCATATATCCGTTTGCCAGAGCGGCGTTCATAACAATCAGTGCGGCCGGGTCGGAATTGTCTATCTCATCCAGGAAGAACACGCCCCCTTCCTTAAACGCCCGGTAAAACGGCCTTCCCTGATAGTTTCCGCCTGCGTCCACAAAGCCGGTCAGCTTAAACTCGTTGTTGGCGTTGTTGGTATAATACATGGGCAGCCCCAACGCCTCGGCCACCTGGCCCACCACCACGTTTTTTCCGCTTCCGGCCGGGCCGACCAGCATCAGTGGCTCGTTGAGGGAAACAATCCGCAGGATATCTTCAAACTTCTCGTGAAAAACGCCGCTTACGCTATTTTCACTTAAAACACCATTGATGTTGATAATATTTGTCTGTGGCAGTACCAGTTTTTCCACGTACTGATTTACTGTTTCGCTCAGCTTTTGCCTGGCTGTTTCTGCCGCCGTCTCAATTAAATTTTTATATTCCAGAAGCTGCTCGAATTTTTCCAGGACGCTTTTCGTCAAATCCGACACCAAACGCTCTCTTACCTTGCTATCAACAATTCTGGATACATCGATATGCTCCAGCTCCTCGTTGATCACCTCGTTCATCCTTGCCGCCACATTTTCATTAGATACGCTGAACAAGGACTGTGTAAAAGACCCCAGCAGTTCCTTTAGCATTTCTGCATTGGGCTCCGCCATCCTATTGTTGCTATTGTCAAACACTTTCTCGCCTTCCATCATTCCATTTGACCCTCTTTCCAGCAATCTTTTTCGTATCATTTTGCCCAGCCAAATGCTCTGTAAGCAGATGCTCGATGCTCCGTTTCGTCCTAGTGCATCGGCTGCCGTCAAAACAATATGTTATAAACATTTATATCCTTTAATCGATTCCATATTATATGAAAAGCCTTCAAAAGTCAATAAATATATACCACGACTCTCCATAAAAAGCAGAAGAAATCAGTCTCTATGTTAGCGAAAAGGGAAACTGCAATTGTCGTAATGGCTGCATAAAGTTATGCAAGGAACCAAAGAACTTCTGTTATTGTATTTTCCGAAATAGTTTACAGTCTACGCCTGCATTTTTTGAGCAACTTACTGTTTTTCCTCTCTAAGAATTATGATAGAATAGTAAAATATAAGAATTCTTTAGCAATCCATCCGTTGGAAGCTATCGAGAGGTGACTGATGCAAAAAATAAACATGATATCTAGAATTTTTAGTTGCTTATTCATATTCTTTATATTAGCTTTGACAGGGTGCGCAACAGGCAGTACAAATTTGTCCCAAAATCAGCCGGCAGCAACGCAAACACCGGAGGACATCGCGCCAACGGAAGAAAAGTCCGTAGAAAAAATAGAGGAGACCGCCGACGCAACACAGGAAACAGTTGTTGAGCCAATGATAATCGAAGCAGATTGGTCCAATTATTTTGAAGGAATTAATGGCGCTGCCGTCATTTACGACCCGGCGATGAATTCCTATCAGATATATAATCAAAAATTGGCTTTGACCCGGCGTTCCCCATGCTCCACCTTTAAAATAATTTCTTCTTTAATTGCATTGGAGCATGGAATCATTGTCCCTGACCATTCCACCCGAGTATGGAGCGGAGAAAGAATTCTGGAACGAGGACTGGAATAAGAATATTGATTTTTCTGACGCGTTTCGTACCTCTTGTGTATGGTATTTCCGAGAGATTATTGATGAAATCGGCAGCGATACCATGCAGGATGAGTTAAACAAGCTTCAATACGGTAATTGCGATATTTCAGATTGGCATGGTAAGTTAAACACCAATAATGATAATCCTGCTTTAACCGGTTTTTGGATTGAATCATCCTTGCTCATTTCACCAAAGGAGCAGGCGGAAGTCATGGAACGCATTTTTGGCGATAATACCAACTATTTAGAGGAAGCAAAGAGCCAATTAAAACAGGTCATGTTGCTTCCAGAGTCAAACGAATCGAATATTTTAGTTTATGGAAAAACAGGCATGGGTAAAAGCTATGGCATTGTGGTCGACTCCTGGTTTACAGGTTTTGCAGATAGCCCTGAAAAGAGAATTTATTTTTGCATCTATTTGGGTGAAACAGAGAATAAAAATGTGTCTAGCGCTAAGGCAAGAGAAATCGCTATAAAAATCGTTTCTGATTATTTGAATTGACAAGTGTTGGATTTTGAGGCGTCGGGTTTTCCCATTTTGCGGGGCATTGGGTGAAATCAGCGCTTTCATGCGCCATCTTCTACGGTATTAGGAAAGGGCAATCTCGTTCGAGACTGCCCTTTCTTCCATTCAGTTGCGTTATTTCGCCCCTAAGCTACTTTTCCCATTGTTTCTGATTCCATTGATACAACGATTTACTCATGCCTTTTTTCTTTTGCGCCTGACGCCCAGTATCAAAACTGTGCCGCCAGAAATCAGCATCAGCATGATCCATGGGACAATATGAGCATCGTCGCCGGTTTCCGGAGCGCCTGTGTCGCCGTCCAGCTTTTCTGCAATCGTGAATACGCCCACGGCCTCACCGTCCGTATAAAGCAAGGCGATAGTATGCGGGCCTACCTTCAGCGTGTTCAGGTAATCCGGTTTCAAGGTGATGACAGTGCTACCGCTCGATGCCGTAAAATTCTCCGGGCTCACGGCATTGCCGTCCATTTGGACACCCGCAAACTTTTCGTAGGGTCCATTTGCAACAAAGGTAAGCCCTTCACTACTTCCTTTTGTCCAAACGCTCCCGTTGCCCTCAACAATGTAGTAAGCGGTCAGTTGCACCAGCAATGTATTGAGCTTGTCTACGGCTGCATCTGATACCAAGGATTTCTCGTATTCGCTCAACGCATCATACCGTTCCTTAGCAGCGCTAATCTGTTCCACCGTTTCCATATCGTCCGGGTTGACGCTATCCGGCAGTGCGCCGATGGCTTCTTCCGCTTTCTCTACCTTTTGGATAACCTCAAGAGATTCTTCGACCTGTTTCAGCGTTTCCTCCAACTGCGCTATTTCCTCGTCTGTGTAGTTATCTGTGTAATCGGTTAAAGCCTGCTCAATATCCTCTTCGGCCGCTTCCAGATTCTCCTTGTCTTCCGGCTTTACGTTATCTGGCTTAATATCCTGGACATTTTGGATATCCTCGGTAGTGCCAGCCTCGGCCGCTTCGTCTATCTTCTCAAGTAACGTTTCCGCCTGATTTTTCACGGACTCCAGCGTTTCCCGTTCTTCTTCGGTCAGATTATTGCCGTCCAGTAGCGCGTCGATACGGTCAACCAACTCCTCAATGGTTTCCTTATCCGTCGATTTCACGGTGTCGGGGTCAAAGCTGCCAACGCCGTCTGTCACGTCGAGGATCTCCTGCTTGACCTCGTCCATCTTTTCAAGCAGATCCTCGCATTTGTCCAGGATATCCTGCAAAGCAGCCTTTTCTTCGTCGGTTGCATTTTCAGTATCTGCGGCGCTTGCGTCGGTTTTAACCTCAGTAACCGTTTCCTTATCGGCTGATGTCACATTTTCCTCTGTCATCTGGTCAATATGATCCGCAAGGCTTGCGATGGTCTTCATCGTGACCGTCACAGTCGTGCTGTTGCCCGCCTTGTCTGTGGCTGTGACGGCATATATCGCTTCCGTGTTGCCGGGCAGCGTCAGAGCGCCGTCTTCCAGAGTGACCGGTTCGTTATTGAGCGTGACCGTGTCAAGATTTGCATCCCCTACCGTGACCTTCTGCGTGGTGTAGTAGGTAAAGCCGCTCGTTGCCCCCGTTACAGAGGGTGGGGTCAGGTCAAAGGTAGCTCCATTGGAGGCAAAACAGATGTTATTGCCTGCGTTATCGGTTACTTTAACATAGTACACGAATTTCTCAGCGTCTTTTGCCGCCTCATGGAGCGGTCCGGCATATTCTGTCCACTCCTCGTCCGTGATGGCTGCGACCTGTTCTTCGGTCAGAATATCCGTACTGCGGTAATACTGGATGGACGCTACACCGCTGAGGCCATCCGTTCCCGTGATGGTCACATCCACGTTCTCGTTGAAGAACAACCCGAAGATAATGGCGTTAAGAAGCTGGCGGATGCTGTTTTCTTCGATTTTAATATCCCCGTCAGGTTCAACGGTGTCACGTTTGACCGTGATAGAGACTGTATCGCTTTCTATGCCGCTGGCGCTTTTCGCCTTGAACTGGTAGACTGTGCCGTCGGCGTCCGTGTCAGCGTCAATTACGATTTCAGACGTATAATCCTGCCACGCGCCGTTCTCCACGCGGTACTGATAGGTCGTGATACCAGGATTTGAAGTTTTGGTTTTCGGCGTCAGTGTAACGTCCTGATTCGTCCAACTGCCGGATGTGTAGACTTCGCCGCCGTGAGTCGCCTCAATGGTCACGACTGGTTTTACGCTGTCGATGTTGTCATATACCAGTT
Source organism: Christensenellaceae bacterium (assembly GCA_048355355.1). Classification (GTDB taxonomy): domain Bacteria; phylum Bacillota; class Clostridia; order Christensenellales; family Christensenellaceae; genus DBGCIZ01. The sequence goes on from DBGCIZ010000227.1 coordinate 10,267, forward strand.
CCTTTTCCGCAGTCCACCCAGCAAAGTCGGTCACACGGAAAGTATAGGTGCCGTTTTCCGTGACGGAATAGCCGTTTTGATAGGAAGTGGTAATATCCACAAATTCGCCGTTGTCCTTTTTCACTTCTACTTTTGCGACGCCGGAGGTGGAATCTAAGGCCGTGATTGTCACCGTATCGCCTGTCAGATAGTCCGTCGTGTTGCCGATTACGGTAATCGTAGGTTCATCCTTATCGATTTTGATCGCTCCCATGACGATTCCGTTGGTGAGCGCGCCGTCGCTTGACCGCCTTAAATAGACCGTGTAATCCTCCCCGACGCTCTCGGTGAGGATGATGGAACCTCCATACGCTCCATTAAAGGTCTCGGAGATTTGATAGCCGGACGGCGGAATTATCGTCACATCGCTGATATACCAGTCATTGTCGCCCAGTGTACCGCTGAGCTGGGGCGTATCACTCACGGTTATGGCCTCTGCCACGCCCGTGACCGTCACTGTCTGGTTTGCAGTGATATTGGTGATGGTATACACGCCGCTTGTGTTCGGCGTCAATGTTGCATTGTTTGCTTTCACTTCAAAGCCGGCCGTCTTATAATATCCGTCCGCTATGGTCACGGTGAAGCTGAAGCTTTCGCCCCTTTTGACCGGGCTTGTGCTGCCGTTTGCCGCCGACACAGTGTAGCCCGTCTGGCCGCTTGGCAGCGTAACCGTGTAGGTGTACTCCGCTATCTGAATAGCGTCATAGGTTTCATCATATACCAGATAATAATCATCATCTACAAGCGAGAGTTTTTTGAGCATTCCGGCGTCGGTCACGCCCTGCGCGACGTAGTAACCTGCGTATGCGCTTATTAGGTCTATCGAAAGATTGCCGCCCGTGTATCCATTGCTCGTGCTGTCCTTTGCGCGTAGAGACAGAACGGCGTTGCGTGCGGAGCTTATCGCATAAATATTGATATCCGCCGTGCTGCCCGAAATAACGGGGTTGCCGGAAAGATAGACCCTGGCGACTCCGTCATCTAAATTCAGCGCGTAGCCAGCCGCCGTTATCTCGCCATCGAAAATGTTGATCTCGCCGCTTTCCGCAGAAATACCCCTGTTTGACGAGGTGACCAGACCGCCATAGATGTTGACAGTGGTAGCGGTCATGTAGGGGTTGACCTTGATCGCCTGATAACTGCTGCCGGTGCTGGACACCGTACCGCCGTAGACATTGACCGTACCGCCCGTCGAATTATCGCCGCCGGAAGATGGGTCTTCATCAATCACAATGGCAGTTCTGGTTGATTCCATCGTGCCGCTATATAGGTTCAGTGTCCCGCCGCTATGGATGAAAATGGGATTATGACCTCCGCTTTCCGTAATTTTTCCATTCCCAGCACAATCGCAGACATTGAGCACGCCGTTTTCACCGATGCGGAAGATGCCATCCTCCGCGTTGCCGGAAATCTCATGTCCGTTCAGGCAGAGGTTGACCATCCCGGTGATCAGGATGCTGTTTTCGACGTTTGTGATATCCTCCGTCAGATAATAATTGCCGCCCATCAGGGTTTGCCCGCTCACGTTGCTGTCAAGGGCAGTATAGTCGACGGCTGTGTGACCGGCATGGTCGCAACTCGTTTCGCCGCAGATGTTGTGGCTGTGGAGCGACGAGGCAGCCTCCCACTGCGCGTAGAGGGTAGTCGTCTCGGTGATTGTAAACGTCGCTCCCGGCTGATACTCTGTGCCGCTGCCGTCCCTCGCGGTGTTCCAGCCTGTGAAAGTATAGCCCTTGTAGGTAAACCCATTGTTGGACTTCACGGTGACTATACTATTAGCGGAATAGATGGTATTATCCGTCACCGAGCCTGTGGCACCGTTGGCGTCATAGACGACATAGAGCGGCTCTGTTGCGGAAACGTCAACCTCGTTGTTTTCACTGTCCAGCCATGCATACCAGTTCGTGCCGGAAGAGCCGACATCGTGAAACTGTATCTTTGTCATGTCCGCCGCGGTAAGCGTGTAGTCCTCCACGCCCTCTGCGATGGCGCGGCCTTCCAAGCACGCCACATAGATATGGACCGGATACTCAAGAGCCGAGCTGATCAGCATTTTGCGGAGCGTGGAAGTGCTTGAATACGCATCGAGATAGACGCCGTCCGTCCCGTCGGTTGCCGTGCCGTCTCCAAACCGGACGCTGCCGGATATATACAAAACGGTCTCGTTCGCATACTCGGATGAATAAAAAACCGCGCCGCTTCCAGCATGACCACTGTAGCTGCTGGTGTTGCCCGAAAAAACGCCGCCACGGATATAGGTCTTGGTGTTTGCTATTGCGGTATTATAGATCGCCCCTCCTCTGCCGTTGGAGGAATTGTTCAGAAAGCTTCCGCCCTCGATGGCAAGGGTGCTCCCTCTGTTATAGATAAACCCGCCGCCGTAATCGGAAGTGCCTGTCGTCCTGTTTCCGGAGAAGGTGCCGCTTTTAATGGTCGCCTCCGCGCCATTGTCCAGATAAATCGCGCCGCCATAGGATGTTGCCGAGCAGTTTTGTATGGTCGTGTTTTCAATGTTGAGCGTCCCCCCAGACATATTGACCGCGCCGCCTTCGCTACAGCTTTTCACACAGTTTTGTATGGTGCTGTT
>DBGCIZ010000228.1:0-2430 GCA_048355355.1 Christensenellaceae bacterium
AGCCCCTTCTCATAGGCCAGGTATTCCGCGGCCGTCAGCGCCATTCTCGGCGTCGCAATTCGCTCTATGGCCGGGTCATTGGCCAGGTTGATAAAGAGGACGGTCCTGTCGATTGCGCCCGTCCGCTGAAAATCCGAAATAAAAAAGTTTGCCTCCTCAAAGGTGATGCCGATTGCGGCAAATACCACGGCAAAATTGGCCTCTCCCCCGAGAACCCTTGCCTGCCGGGCAATCTGGGCCGCCAGCTGGGCATGGGGCAGGCCCGAGCCGGAGAACACAGGCAACTTCTGCCCCCGCACCAGGGTATTGAGCCCGTCAATGGCGGAGATACCTGTCTGAATAAACTCCGAGGGATAGTCCCGTGCTGCTGGATTCAGGGGCACGCCGTTGATATCCACCCGCTTTTCGGGAATCAGGGCTGGCCCGCCGTCTATGGGGTTCCCCATGCCGTCAAACACGCGGCCCAGCATGTCGTAAGACACAGCCAGCTCGATGCCTCTGCCGAGAAACCTGGCCTTGCTCGTGCTGATTTTCAGGCCCTGAGAGGGCTCAAACAGCTGCACCAGCGCCCGCTCTCCCTCTACCTCCAGCACCTTCCCTCTGCGGATTTCGCCATCCTCCTGCTCGATTTCCACCAGCTCATTATATGTCGCGCCGCTTACGCCGTCCACCAGCATCAGCGGCCCGACGACCTCCCGAATGGTGCGGTATTCCTTCAGCATCTAACCCCTCCTTAGCACAGCGCGGCAAGCTGGCTCTCCAGCTCCCGGCTGATTTCCGCATATCTGGCCTCCACGTCCTTCTCCTCTACGTATTTTGCCCTGCCAATGGCCTCCCTGGCCGGGATGGCTACAATTTTAGAGAAGTCCGCGCCCTTTTCCAGGGCGTCCAGCGCCCTATCGTAAAACTCCAGCACCAGCCGGAGCATCCCCGCCTGTTTTTTCCCAGAGGCATAGGTGTCTGTCTCGTGAAAGGCGTTCTGCTGGAGATAGTCCTCCCGCATGGAGCGGGCCGCCTCCATCTTGATCCTGTCCTTCCAGGACAGAGCGTCGATTCCCACCAGACGCACCACCTCTTCCAGCTCTGCCTCGTCGCTCAGCAGCTGCATGGCGCGCACCCGCATGGCGCTCCACTGCGAATCGATGTGGCGATCAAACCAGTCTGCCAGCTGGTCAATATACAGCGAATAGGACTGGAGCCAGTCAATGGCGGGAAAGTGCCGCCGATAGGCCAGCGGCGCGGAGAGCCCCCAAAACACCTTGACGATGCGCAGAGTCGCCTGCGAGACCGGCTCTGAGATGTCGCCTCCCGGCGGAGATACCGCCCCAATGGCAGAGATCGCCCCCTGCCTGCCGCCAAAGCACTCCACCAGCCCCGCCCGCTCGTAAAACTCCGCCAAACGGGAGGAAAGATAGGCCGGGTAGCCCTCCTCGCCGGGCATCTCCTCCAGGCGGCCGGACATCTCCCGCAGCGCCTCAGCCCAGCGAGAAGTGGAGTCCGCCATGATGGCCACCTTATAGCCCATGTCGCGGAAATACTCCGCAATGGTAATTCCCGTGTAGATAGAGGCCTCTCTGGCGGCCACCGGCATGTCGGACGTATTTGCAATCAAAACCGTCCGCTTCATCAGGGGCTGGCCGGAGCGCGGGTCCTTCAGCTCCGGAAATTCCATCAGCACGTCCGTCATCTCATTGCCCCGCTCCCCGCAGCCAATATACACAATAATCTCCGCATCAGCCCACTTTGCCAGCTGATGCTGCACTACGGTCTTGCCGCTGCCAAAAGGCCCGGGGATAGCCGCCACGCCTCCCTTTGCCACGGGGAAAAAGGTGTCGATAACGCGCTGCCCCGTTATCATCGGCTCCGAGGGAGAGAGCTTTTTTTCATAGGGCCGCCCCCTGCGGACAGGCCACTTTTGCATCATCGTGATTTCTTTTTCGCCAGCCTCCGTCTCCAGCCTCGCCACTGCCTCCGTTACGGTATGGGCGCCGGAGCCTATCCAGGATACCTTGCCGGACATCCCGTAAGGCACCATAATATAGTGCTTCACCAGAGGCGTCTCCTGCACGTAGCCCAGAAAATCTCCCTGGCTGACCTGGTCCCCCACTGCCGCCAGGGGGATAAACTCCCAGGTGCGCTGTCTGTCTAACGCGCTGACCTCAACGCCCCGCTCAATCCGGCTGGTGCCCATGGCGTAGATTTTATCGAGAGGCCGCTGGATGCCGTCAAAAATGCCTTCTATCAGCCCCGGCCCCAGCTCTACGGAGAGGGGCTCTCCTGTGGAATACACCTCTCCTCCCTGGCCAATACCGGAAGTCTCCTCATACACCTGAATCGAGGCTCTATCCCCCCTCAGCTCTATGATTTCCCCGATGAGCTTGTGCTCCGAAACGCGCACCACGTCGTACATGGTGGAATCGGCCATGCCTT
>DBGCIZ010000229.1:0-3717 GCA_048355355.1 Christensenellaceae bacterium
TGCCCAGACCTCCCGGACGGCGATGCCCTCCCGCTCCAGCGCAGACCGGACCTCCTCCTCAACGTCCTCCCGAAAGCGCACCTCGCACTGTACATCCCGCCCCATGGCCTCCAGGACCTGGGCTGCGCCATGGAATTCATTGCCCGCCGCTCTGCGCCCCTGCCAGGAGCGCCTCCTTTCGCCATCCAGCTCTACGTATCTCCTCCAGACGGCCTGGGCTGTATTGCAGAAAACCTCCCGTTCGCAGCAGGCTGGCATGGCCTCCTTCAGCGTCCCTCCCGTGCGAAACCGCTCAAAAAGCGCTACAGTATCCCGATAGGTGTCCCTGCCCCGGCCGTCCCAGCAGTCCTCATATTGGCCGCATCTCTGGCACAAACTCCGCATCTGGGCGCAGACCAGCCTGTCCGTCTCGCGCCGCCGGTCCTGCTGATATTCCGCTGCCGCAGCCGCCTTCTCCAGCGCCGCACTCATGGCCCTGACCCTGCTATGCAGCACCGCAGCAAACCTTCGCTGGTGCATAACCTGGGCGCGCTCCCTGCTCTTCGTCTCGTCTATATACCCGCCGATTTTCTCCAGGGCTTTTTTTGGCGTAACAAAAAACAGGCCCGCCCCAATGCCTGCGGAAAAAAGCATGGAAAAACCTCCATAGGTGCCGCTGACATACAAAATCATCACCGCGCAGGACACCAAATAGCCCACCAGCACGCCCACCTTTTGAAACCGCTTCAGCGCCCCTGCCACTGTGCCCGGGATAACCGCCAGCGCAAGCAGGGCCGGCGCATCCCCCGCCAGCATGCAGGCCAAGCCGGAGATGCCGCCCACGGCAGCCCCGATGGCGCTGCCGCCGCAAAACGCCCCGACGGCCGTCAGGTATGCCATGGCAATATGGCGCAGGTATACCCCCGCCACATTGACGCCGCCAATGCCCAACACCACCAGCATCAGGCCAAAGACGGCGCTGACAATCTCCTCATCTGTCATGACGCTGCGTCTTATTCCCCTGCTTGCCACGCGGATGCCGATGGATAGCATCACCACCGCCAGCCCGCACAGGGCCATTTCCGCCAGGGAGGATAGCACATTCAAAATCAGCGTCAGCTTAAAAAACAGCGTGCAGAGCACATAGGCCGCCACCCCTGCCACAATAGCCACCTTTTTGCCTGGGCGTCCCTTCACGCAGCTATAGCCGATTAAAATTACCGCGCATATGGTTACCACGGAAAAATGGTATGCCACATTGCCCATCTCTGTAATCTGCGTGGCAAGGGCAGCCAAAACGCCCGCCAGGGCCGCATAGGGGTTGACTCTGTTGCCGTTTAAAAAGGCCGCGATGACAAAGGCCGTCCCAAAGGGCCAAAGGTCATCGCTGATTTTGACTCTGCCAATAATGAAACCCGCCGCAAATACGGCCAAAATGGCGCCAGCCCCCTTTAACGCGCCCGCCTCTGTTCTTCTCGCCCGTCTCACATGCGCCATAAACAATCCATGCTCCTTCCAAGATATCCTCCTGCTATTAAAGCACAACTGGCGCACAAAGTATGTCGAGGCGTCCTGGCCCGTTGCGACAGTTTTCTTTCGTTCCTCCCCTGGGGCCTGCTCCGGGGCCCCGTCTTCCTCCTAATCCCGCAGCTTTCCCCTTATTTCCTCCAGCCTTTTCCGCTGCTCCTGGGTTAACATTGGCGAAACTTTTGTGATAAATTCATCCAGCTTTTCCTCGGAAAAGGAGCCGTCCTGCCTGCCCTGGGCCACATTCTTCATCAGCTCCCCCATCAGCTGATCCTCCTCCATGCCCTCATACTGTTTTGCCTGGGCCATCATGTCCTCCGCGGCTGCCCGTTGCTCCTTGGAAATCTTGCTTTCGTCTATGGGCGCTTCCTGGGGGCGCCCCCTCCCCTTTTTCCTTGCAAAAGATTTCAAGTCCATCGCTGCTCCTCCTCACATAAAAAATCTATCCTCATAATAATATATATGTGGAGGTGTAAAAAATGACCGTAAAACGACCGCCGAAAAAAGCAATTACAATGCAGGACTCTGTCCACGGCTTTTCTCCCATGCTTTCCTCCCTGCTTTCCTGCACGGTGAAAGACGGGCTCTGCAATCAAACCTCCTGGGCGCTGCTGCGGGATATTTATCCCTACGTCTCGCCCCAAGACCGCCATCAGATTGACAGGGTTCTCTCCGCCAGAAACCTGGCGGGAGAAATCGCCGCCCATCCGGCCATGCCTCAAATGGAGACCTTCCGCCTCAAAAAGCCCCTGACCCAGGAGGAAAAATTTTTGGGGCTCCTGAAGGTTTTGCGGAAATACGGCGGCGCGTCCTCTAACAATACCTTTGCCATGCTGGAGCGGATGCTCGCCATGAAACACCGCATGGAGCATCTGGCCGGCTGCCAAAACGACATGTCCGCCATGATGGAAATGATGGAGCTGCTTGGCGGCTCCTCTGCCGGCGGAGAGATGAAGCAAATGGCAAACATGATGAGCATGATGCAGGCCCTGGGCTCTATGAACGGCGCCTCAGGCAATGGCAGCTCAGGCGGGATGGATATGAGCATGATGATGGAACTGATGAAGCATATGAATTTAAAATAACAGGCCTTCGTCTCTTCCCGCCGGCCTTGCTGCGGGGGGAGGCGATTTTTTGTTCCAACAGAAGCCCATAAAAAAACAGGATGCCCCGCCTGGCATCCTGCATTGTGCTTTTTTATACTACCTTATGGGCATGATGCTCCGCAATGCCCCGTTCAATGGCTGTGACGCCCGTGCGGCACATTTCGATAATGTCGTACTGCGCCGCCACATCGATAAACCCGTCTATTTTTCCCGGCTTTCCCGTCAGCTCGATCACCACGCTGTCTCTGGAAAGGTCCACGATAGATGCCTTGTAGATGTTCGCAATTTCGTGGATGCTGCCCAGATTATCTCCCTCCAGCCGCAGCTTGATGAGCAAAAGCTCCCGCTGAATGGCCTTCGGCGGGTCAATGACGTATATATTGCGAACCTCGTGCAGCTTAAAGGTCTGCTTGATAATCTGCTCAATCACGTCCTCATCTCCCTGCACCACAATCGTAATCCGGGATATTTTCGGGTCATTGGTGGCAGAGACGGTGAGGGAATCGATGTTATATCCCCTCTGGCTGAACAAATTGGCCACTCTGGCCAATACACCGGAATTGTTGTCCACAAGAACGCTTAAAACCTCTCTCTTTTCTTCCATGTTCATTTTCTCCTGTTATATGGGCCGTGACATTTTTCGCACCCCTCTTTGCAGTCCTTGCCCGTTATCATGTCGTCCAAGGTGCCCCCTGCGGGAATCATGGGCATTACCTTTTCGTCCCGGTCCACCACGCACTCAATCCAATAGGGCGTCCTGGCAGCCAGGCCCCGCCGCAGCGCCGCCTCCAGCTGCGCCAGGGTTTCGCATCGCTCTCCGTCCGCCCCAAAGGCCTTGGCCAGCGCCGGATAGTCCGTCCTCCGCTCCAGATTGGTGGCGGAAAACCTGTCCTCGTAAAACACGTGCTGCCACTGATGCACCATGCCCAGAGCCCGGTTATTGAGAATCACCGTCACCACCGGCAGGCCGTAGGTCACCGCCGTACAACACTCGTTTAAATTCATATGAAAGGAGCCATCCCCCGTGATGTGAACCACCGGCCTGTCCGGCAGGGCCCTTTTTGCCCCGATGGCTGCCCCATAGCCAAAGCCCATGGCGCCAAGG
>DBGCIZ010000230.1:0-1672 GCA_048355355.1 Christensenellaceae bacterium
GTAAATTGGAAGACCCGTTCCTGTTTGGACTGCCTTCCAGGATTACAATTTTCATTTCTCCGTCTCCTTACTTCCTTTTTCCCAGAGGGGGCATTTCGCTGTGTTTCGTCCATTCTGCGTCATGCCTCCTCTAGCGCCGCCGTCCTGATATCGTCCTTTCCCTGCAACATATCATTCTACCGTTACATCGGTTTCAGATATCCAGAATCATTTTCAGCGGTCTTTTCTGACGCTCCCAGCTTATTCCGCCAAAAAGCCCTCTGCCCACTGCTTCAAGGCCTGGTCTGTCAGGCCTCCGTTCAAAAGCCGTCCCTCTCGAATCGTTGCGCCCGGGCAGCTGGAGGCAAGCTCTCTGGCTGTTTTCCCAAGTCCGCTGCCTCCGGATGTGGCAAACAGGACGATGGTTTTCCCGCTAAAATCATAGCTCTCTAAAAAAGAGCGGATAATGGTCGGCGCCGTATACCACCAAATGGGGAAGCCCAGAAAAATCCGCTCATAGGCTGCGATATTGGCGTCTCTATCTGCCAGCTCTGGCCGGGAGGCAGGGTCGTTCATCTCCAAAGAGCTACGGGATTTTTTATTTTGCCAGTTTAAATCAGCGCTGGTGTAAGCAACGGCAGGCTTAATTTCATATGTATCTGCGCCGATTGCCGCCGCCAGCTTTTCTACGGCCCGCTTTGTTGTGCCGCTTGCGGAAAAAAATGCTACTAGGGTTTTCTTCATGGTTTTTTGACCTCCTAATTGATTGATTCTTGCAATCTATCTCCTGCTTCGATGGTGACCGTCCCGGCCATCTGGCTCACCAGCTCCTCGCCGGAGACGGCCTGCCCCAGCTCATAGAGCGAGGGATTTTCGCTGTAATCGCCGTAGAACATCACTACGTCTCCCCAGGGGGCATAGTATGCCAATGTCCCCGCTCCTCCCTGCGCCAGAGGCGCATCGCCAATGTCCAGCTCCTCCGGCGGGTAAAAGATTTTTTCATTCGTGCTGTAGTCCTCTATCTGGATGGTCAGGGGCAGCTGCTCATAAAGGGAATCTGCCGCAACGCTGTCGTTCAGCGCATAGACAACCACGCTCTCGCCAAACCGGACGGAAACTCTCCGCGTCAGTTCCTCTGGCTCTGCCTCCTCTGCCGCTTCCCCTGGCGTTAGGGTCGGTGAGGCCGCTCCCGATGGCGAAAGTGCGTCTGGCTGCGCCGTAGCGGCGGACTCCCCGAAAGGCGTCGGCGCAGATGTCGCAGCTGGCTCCTCATCGCCAGTCCCGCAGGCCGCCATGGCAAAGGCCATCATGCAAAGGAGAAATACGCTAGCAAGTGATTTCATGTTCAGCCTCCTCGTCAATATTCCAGCCCTGCAAGCCAGCTAACAATAGCTTCCTGGGAGGAAGCCGCATCCTCTTCGTAGCAATCGAAAATATTGTCGGAGATTGCGGCGTCCGGCATGGCCTCGGTGATGATTTCCACGCTGTTTGCCAGCCCTCCAGTGCCGTGAGAGCAGAAGAGGTACACCTGCTTGCCGGAAAGGTCGTTTTCCTCCAGAAAGGTTAGCAGCGCCATCGGTACCCCATACCACCAGTTAGGGTAGCCCAGGAATACCGTGTCGTACTGCTCCAGGTTTTCCACCTGATCTGTCAGCTCCGGCCGGGCGTTGTCGCCGCGCTCCTGGTTGGCGCG
>DBGCIZ010000231.1:0-3177 GCA_048355355.1 Christensenellaceae bacterium
AGATTGCTGGCAGCGCAGGGGATGGGCTCTGTGGTTCCATCGGCAGAGGTAGCGTAGGACTGGCCCGTCTCCGCTACGACGATGGTCGCATCGGCAATGGCTTCGCCCGTTACGGCATCCTTGACTGTGGGGACCACGTAGGCCGCGGCCTGTTCGACAGTTGCCGAGACGGAAATGGCGTTCTTCTCGCTGTTGGCTTGTATATCGGCGCCAGTATACAGCAGCACGCCGGATAGAACCACCAGCAGGACAGCGGCGGGGATAGCAGTCATTGCCTTGATTTTTTTCATACGCAGGCTCCTTCCAGTTTGGACTGGTTCAATATATGACGAGCCGCAACAAAATATACGGGGGAGGAACAGGATGATTCACTTTTACGCCTATCTTTCAAGAATGAAGCACATCAAGCGCTGGGGACTGATGCGCAATACGGAGACGGAGAACATCAAAGAGCATTCCTTTGATGTGGCCGTCATCGCCCATGCGCTGGCGCTGATTAAAAATAAGCTGTTTGGGGGAGAGACGGACCCGCTTCACGTCATGGCGCTGGCGTTGTTCCACGAGGCGGGGGAGGTGATTACGGGGGATATCGCTACGCCGATTAAGTATTTTAATCCAGAGGTGAACGAGGCCTTTAAAAATATTGAGCACATTGCTGCAAAAAAAATCGTCAACATGGCGCCAGTGGAGCTGCGGGAGGACTATGCTGCGCTGATTCTCCACGAAGGAGACGAATCATACAAAATCGTCAAAGAGGCGGATAAGCTTTGCGCCTACATTAAATGCCTGGAAGAGGGCAAGACGGGGAATACGGAATTTTCCAAGGCCAGGGTGAAAATTGAGGGAGACCTGCAGGCAATGGATGCGCCCGAGGTAGCATATTTTATGGAGCACTGCATTCAGGCCTATGAGCTGACCTTGGACGAACTGAACAGTTAAAATCCGCCTGAGCAAGAGGATACTTAAGAGAGTATCCTTTTTTGATTGGCGAGAAAGGAAACGCGTTTTTTATTGACAGCCTAACGATTGTTCGGTATACTAAATTTAACGAACGTTAGATAAGGAGGGCGCATGGAGCATACGCGGCAGAAAATTTTAGAAGTAAGCCTTGCCTTATTTTCCGTACATGGGTTTTCAGCAGTGTCCGTCCGGGATATTTGCAAGGAAGTGGGCATAAAGGAGAGCTCCCTTTATTATCACTTTCAAAATAAACGTGCAATCTTAGACGAGCTGCTGCACAGGTTTGAGGCCATTGCTGAGGAGCAGATGGCTCGGCTAGAGCAAGCGCTGGCCGGCCAGGGAGCCTTGCCTGTGGCTAGTGGCCTGGAGACCGTATCAGCCTGTTTTTTTGAAGAATACTGGATGGACGATTTCTGCAACAAAATGCTGCGCCTGCTGCAAATAGAGCAGCATCACAGCGCAGATATGCAGCATCTATATCTCCGCTGGATGTTTGAAGAGCCGCTGCAATTTCAAAGTAGCGTATTTGGAAGGCTGAAGGAGCTGGGTGCGGTGAGCGAAGAGGATGAAAGATATTTGGCAGTGCAATACTATGCGCCTATTTGCTTGTTTGCCCAGCGGTGGCTGCTGAGCGGCGCCCTCTCTGAGGAGGGGAAGCGCGCCTTCCGGGAAGCAGCCTATGGGCATATCAGAGCATTTTGCCGAAGCATGGGGGGAGCAGCATGGCCAATATCGTAATCGCGGGAGCGAACCAGGGCATTGGCTATGCCCTGGTGGAGCAGCTGCTTCGGGATGGGCACGCGGTCGCCGCGCTGGATTGCCAGGTGGACCATCTGGAAAGCCTGCAGAGAGCTTTTCCCCGTCTGCTGTTCCGCCAGGCCGATGTGCGGCAGGACAAAGCTGTGGGGGAGGCGATTGCTGAGCTGTGTATAGAGCTGGGCTCCGCAGATGTCGCCATCCACAATGCCTGCCGGTGTACCTTTGCCAGGGAGGAGGATACTTCCTTAGCGGAATACAGAGAGGTGTTCGACGTGAACTATTATGGCGCCCTGCGGCTGGTGAAGTGCGTTTTGCCTTGGATGCAGGCGCAAAAACGAGGTAGGATGATTTTCGTCAGCTCTGGCGTCGGCATTACGGGCTTTCCAGGCGTTTCGGCCTACGCTTCCACCAAGGCTGCCTTGGAGGCTCTCGCAAAGTGCCTCAATCTGGAATACGCTAGGGAAAACATTACGTTTCACATTGCGCACCCACCGCTGACCCGGACGCAATCCTCTGCTCCTCTGCCCATTCCCAAGGAATTTATGGCCACACCGCAAAAGGTTGGCCAAGGCCTGGCGAGGCAAATCCTTTCCAAGCGATTGATTCTTTGCCCCAGCCGGTGGCAGAAAATCCAGACCATGGCCTGCTATTGGTTCCCCGCCAAAATGGGACGTCTGCTGGCAAAAATGACGGAGCGCGCGCAAAAACAGGACTAAAAAACGACGCAGCCGTCAGCTGGCAGCGCCGTTTTGGGATACGCTTAATGTCGGTGGGGGCGGACGATAGATTCATAGTCAAACAGCTCGTCCATCTCCGTCAACTCGTTAATCATCAGGGCGCGGATATAGTCCGAGGACTTATCGATGGAATGGATATAGTAGCCGTTTTTCAGATAAAAGGCCACAGAGGAGCGCATGCGGCTGGCCGTATACAGGGCGATAGCCCGAACGCCCAGATTGATGCAGGCCAGGCGAACCTTCTCCAGTAGCAGGCCGCCCAGACCTAAATTTTGGCATTCCGGCAGCATGGCAAAGCGGCTTAAATAAGCGATGCCCTGGTCTAATATTTCAAAGCGGACGCTGCCGATTATCTCGCCATCCAGCTCGCAGACGTAGACGTTAATGGTTTCAATATCCCGCTCTACATCTGCAAGGGTTTCGTAAAGGGCGGAGATTTTCTCCTTTTTCCGCACCTCCTCCGCATAAGAGGTGAAGGCCTTTTTCGTAATCTCTAAAATTTTGGGAGCGTCCGCCAGGGACGCCTCCCGCAGATAAATCTTGTCCATATTAATCCTGCAGTAATTTAATCATGACTGCTTTTTGCGCATGAAGTCTGTTTTCTGCCTCGTCAAACACGGCGCTCTGGGGACCGTCGATGACCTCCGCCGTTACCTCCTCGCCACGGTGCGCCGGCAGGCAGTGGAGGAAAATCGCGTCAGCCTTGGCGTGGGCCATCAGT
>DBGCIZ010000232.1:0-6019 GCA_048355355.1 Christensenellaceae bacterium
TGTATACCGGCGGAGCCCCCATCAAGGACCTGTCCGAGGCATTTATGGAAGTGGGCAAAGGGGATTTCCTCCAGATTCCCATCCCGGTATACATTCTGGCGATAGTCCTGGTGATTGCCGTCATCCTGCTGCATAAGGCCCGGTTTGGGCGCTGCCTCTACGCCATTGGCGGCAACGAGGAGGCTGCCTACGCCTCCGGCATCAACGTCAAACTGAATAAGACGACGGCCTACGTCATCTCCGGCGTATGCTCGGCTATCTGCGGCCTGATTCTGGCGGCAAGGACAGGCGCCGCCGCTGCCCTGGCGGGGGACGGCTACGAGCTAAACGCCATTGCGGCCGTGGTCATCGGGGGAACCAGCCTTTCCGGCGGCAAGGGCACTATTGTAGGCACGCTGATTGGGGCGCTGATAATCGGCTCCATCAGCAATGGACTGGATTTGATGAACGTCTCCTCCTATGTGCAGACGGTGGTAAAGGGCGTCATCATCATTGCCGCGGTGTGCCTGGACGCCAGGACGGCCGCGAAAAAACATTAAAGGACTGCAATTTGCGAGCGGATGGGAGCCGGAAGCTCCTCCGCCGCAGAAAAATAAAACCTATACGATGAGGAGGAAAAAATGAAAAAATTAGTAGCATTATTGTTGGCAGCTGTTATCTGCGTGGTTTGCTTTGCTGGATGCGGACAACCAGCAGAGTCAGAGACTCCTGCCAGTCAGGCACCGGCAGAAGATTCTGCAACACCCGGAGGTGAGTCGTCACAATCGGCGGCAGATTTAGATGTTGAGCAGCCTGTGACAGCGGCAAACCTGAAAGAAGCAGGCCAGGCAGGCTATCAGTATGCCCTGGACAATGGGAAGACCTATAAAATCGGTGTTTCCTGGTATGCGCTTTCTACGGAGTTCATGGCAGTCTGCAAATACTACATGGATCAGTATGTAGAAGAGAACTATGGTGATGTAATTGAGCTGATTCACCTGGATGCAAATTCCGACGCAGCCAACCAGCTGGACCAGGTTTCCAACCTGATTTCCCAAAATGTAGACGTCATCCTGTTGAACCCATTTGATAAAGAGCAGGTGGCGCCAGCCGTAGACGAGTGCTATGAAGCAGGTATTCCAGTCGTAGAGTTCAATTCAGTGACAACGGCGGATGCAGAAAAGAGAGTCACATATGTAGGTTCCGACCATGTATATTCCGGCGAACTGCTGGCAGAGGCACTCATTGAGAAGGTTGGTGAGGAAGCAAAGTGGGTCGTTTTAGAGGGTCCCACAGGCCATGATGGTCAGGTTGGTAGAACAGAAGGCATGGAGAACGTTCTGGCAGAGCATCCGGGAATCGAAATCGTGGCCAATAAGACCTGTAACTGGGTTCGCGAGGAGGCTATGTCGGCAGTAGAGAACTGGATTCAGGCTGGATTGGAATTCGATGCAGTTTTTGCCCAGAACGATGAAATGGGCTTGGGCGCACAGGCTGCCTTGGAGGGGACTGCCTACGAGGATACGGTCATCATCGGTAGTGTGGACGGTATCAGCGATGCGGTTAATGCCGTAAAAGAAGGCGGTAACTACTACTGCACCGTTTTCCAGAATGCTGCTGGCCAGGGCGAAGGAGCAATTGATGCGGCTTTGGGTTGCTTGGCAGGCCTTGACTTTGAAGATTTTAT
Source organism: Christensenellaceae bacterium (assembly GCA_048355355.1). Taxonomy (GTDB): domain Bacteria; phylum Bacillota; class Clostridia; order Christensenellales; family Christensenellaceae; genus DBGCIZ01. The sequence goes on from DBGCIZ010000232.1 coordinate 1,667, forward strand.
CGACATCCCCTATGAACTGGTCACGGCTGAGAATGTGGACGACCCGGCCTACGACACTTCTGAAGTAACCCTGAACTAAGGCATTTCAGCTAACTCCTGCCGGGAAGCTTTTCCCGGCAGGAGGACACAGAGAAGCAAATAACCGCCCGCAACAGAAAAAGGATTATGACTATGAAAACCGCAATACTGACACTGGATTTTGGCATGTCTAATATACACAGCACCTTGATTGACCTGAAGGACGGCTCCCTCATTACGGATACGGAGGAGACGTACCAGTGGGACAACATGGCGGACGCCAGATGCGAAATCAATCTGGAAACATTGTGGGGAAAATCACAGAGCGTGTTGCAGGCTCTGTTAGACAAATATGATAGGGCAGCTGTGGACATTGCTGCCATGGGCTTCTCGTTTTTTGGGGACAACTTCGCCTGCTTTGACGAGAATCGAAAGCCCATCTCTCTGCTGCTGGGGCCCGGAGACTGGCGCGCAGAGGAGGACATGGAAGAGCTTCGCGCTCAATTCCATACGACCACAGAGGAATTTGCCGAAATCACCGGGGCGCCGCTGGACCGGGATTTGGCCGTGAGCAGAATGTACTGGGTGAAGAAGCACGCGCCGGAGCTCTATCGCAAGACCAAGTATTTTTATTCCCTACAGCAGTATATTCTGATGCAAATTGGCCTGGAGCCCTTGAATGACTTTTCCATGGCGGCCCGCAAGGTGGTTTTGGATTTGCATACCAACGATTGGTCAACGAAGATTCTGGACGTGCTGGGGACGACGCGGGAGGCCATGGGAGAGGTGGTGGCGGCGACGACCATTGTGGGCCGGATTGACCGCTATGGCGCGGTGAAACTGCCCCATGAAATGCCGGTAATGATTGGCGGACACGACGCTATGCAGGGCTTTATCGGCCTGGGCTCTGCTCCTCTGGGAACGCCGGGGATGATGTTTTCCCTGGCGGGCTCCTACAATCTGTTCGGTCTGCAATGGGGGGAGTTTCTCAACACGACTTCTGTCTGGAAGCCGGGGCTTTACACTGGCTGCGGCGCGCAAAAGGGGAGCTATCACTATCAAATGGGCGATTTAATCCGTCCGGTGATGGAGTGGTGCATTGCCCAATTTTATTCAAAGGCGCCGGGCGCCATGAACGAGTTGAGCGCCAGGGTGACATACGATGCCACCTGCACCATACGGATGACCCGTGACCCCAGGGCGGGGAATGGCTGCTTTGAGGGGCTTTCCGTTAACCATACTGTGGTAGATTTGTTTACGGCCATTATGGAGGCAATCACTTTTCATACCAAGGAAATGCTGGACATCTACGTTCAGTTGATGGGAGACGGCTTCCGCGTGCTGCGCATTGGCGCGGGAGGCGCAAAGGCAGATAATTTGAACCAGTTTAAGGCAGACCTTTTAAATATGACGGTAGAGCGAGTGGCCAACAGGCAGGCTTCGTCTGTGGGCGTAGCCGTCAACGCAGCGGTGGGAATCGGGGCATACGCCTCTCACGAGGACGCTATGGCAAACATGGTTCGCGTAGAAAAGAGCTATACGCCTAACCCGGAGATTTCCGCCCGGTATCAGGAAAAGTACCAGCAATATCTGGGTAAGTGAACCTGGTCAACCAGTAAAAAGGAGGTAGGATATGTTAAAACACATGTCGCAATTTAACCTGAAGTATGCGGAGGGCGACCCGGAGTGGGAGGGCCTGCTGCAAATGATGTGGGAGCGGGTTTCCGCGCTGCCCGAGGCAAAGGAGGTTCGCCTCTACCGCCAGATTAACCCGGCCAATCCCTTTGACTACTGCATTGAGGTGACCCTGCCGGAGGACGACCCGGCCTGCCTGGAGCGGTATCTCAACAACCCGGCCCATGACCTGTTTTGCAAGGAGGTCTGGGAAAAATACGTAGCGAATCAGCTGGATTTAAACATCGCCTCTCTCTTTTAGAGAGGGACGGTGAAATAAAGTATTATAAATAGAAAGGAACAAAAACAATGGTAGATCTCTCTAAAATCGACAAGGCAGGATTTGCAAAGCTCTTAGACTTTAACGTGCTGAAAAAGGAGGCCACAGAGGCGGACATTCGCGAAGGCATTGAACTGATGTGGAAGTATAAATTTGCCTGCTTCTACACGGGCTCCACCTGGACGCCCTTGCTGGTGAAGGAACTGAAAGGGTTGGATTGCGAAATCGGCGTGCCCATCGACTTCCCCTTCGGAACCTCAGACACTAAGACAAAGATTGAGGCCACAAAGCACGCCATCAAGCTGGGCGCGACGGCGGTAGACATGGTGTTTAACATCGGCGCTTTACGGGACCACAGATATGACTTTGTACTAAACGAGATGAAGGAGCACGTCAAGGCGGCAGAGGGCGCCGTGACTAAGCCCATTCTGGAGGTTCACTTCCTGACGGACGATGAAATTCGCGCCGCCTGCGACATTTTGATTGAGGCTGGCGCAACCTATGCCAAGAGTTCCAGCGGCCAGTCTGAGGGCCCCACTCTGGAGCAGATTCTGGTGATGAGAAAGGCCCTGGAGGGCTCCAACGTCAAGCTGAAGGGCGGCGTGAAATACCCCAAGCCGCAAAACACCATCGCCTTCATTAAGGCAGGATGCGACCGTATCGGCAGCTTTGAGGCGCCGTATCTGGTGGAAATGTTTGATACGATGCGCGAGATTGGCCTGGTGCCGCCCTACACAGGCGACTGAGCAAAATAATCTTCCCCCGGCCCTGTGCAGGCAAAAGCGCTGCGCAGGGCTTTTGCTATTATATATAATAATGTAGGAAGTTGAGAAGTGAGGCACCATTTCGTCACGTAGACACCTATATCCGTTAAGATAGCCTTGACGGAATCCAGCGGCATGGTATAGCGCTGCATCAGATATGTGTTGGCGGCGGTCATTTCGCCGTTGGGGCCGCCCAGCAGCATGGCAATCAGCTTCGCCATGCGCAGGTTGGGCCGCTTGATTTTCACAGGATAAATCAGTCTTTTTTCATAAATCCACACGGTTATCTACCCTCCAATTGCTTTCTGGGGCACCAGGGCCACGGTTTATCAATCCAATTCCAATTTTCGCCGCCTACGGAGTTGCCGAAATTCTGCAAAGGGCCGTAGTGCTTCACGTAGAGGGCCTTCAGGGCCTCTAATTGCTGGGCATAGCAGTTGTAGTCTGCCAGGGCGCGCTCGTCGCAGGGGTGCGTATCTAAATACAGATTGATGTCAATGCAGATAAACTCGCACTGGGTAATCTGCATCATCAGGCTCTGCTTATCGACGATATTGACGTTGCAGCTACTCTGGCCGCAATCGCAGGACGTATGGCTGGCGTCGTTGGCGGTGCAGCGCCGCATCTGCGCCCCTTGATTGCGGGAACTCTGGGCGCCGCCCATGCCCTGCCTGCTGCCGCAGCCGCAGGACCGACCCGATGCGCTGCCAGCACGGGCCCGAGGGCAGCTGCCCGCCTGGGGGCAACTCCGGCAGGCCTTTTGAGGGGGCGTGTCGGCATAATATTCATGGGCAAGATATCTGCACTGATCGCATATCATAGACTTAGTCATTGCAAGGGCACCCCCATTCGTCGGCCGGTGTATACGGCATAGCCAGGTCATTAAAATAGGTCCCCTGCATGAGGGCCTTCTCCGGGCAAGCGGCTGTGTTCTCATAGACCTGCGGGACGACACAGGCTCTGGCATAGGGTGAGGGTCCACAATTTGTATGGGAAAGTGCCGAAGCGGCACTGAAAACATAAGGAGCGTTGGAATTCCTCATTATGGCAATAGCCTCCTTTACTTTAATATCAATATATAAATATGCCTGGGGAAAAAGTGTGTGCGGCAAAACCCGGCTTGAGGAGCGTGAAACCACGCGTACTTATTAACTTTTTGTTACATGCCGGTGAAAAATGTCCAATCGGTTTGATTTAGGCCGGAAAGATGGTATAATGAGCAGGGCGAACGACAACGAAAATCCCTTTGTTTCAAAGGGAAATATGGTATAATGAAAAAAACGCAGCGCCCCGGGGGGAGGATGCCGCAGGTGTTTGGGTACGTTTTTATCGACCAGCCTGAGATGAAGATTAAGGACTATGCCTTTTTCAAATGCTACTATTGCGGCCTTTGCAAGGCGCTGAAGCGGGAGTATTCCGAAACGGCCCGCCTGCTGCTCAACTACGACTGCGCCTTTCTATACGTTTTGGCGGCGGCTATGGACAAGACCCCGGCGGCAGTCAAGAAGGAGCGGTGCTTCTCCAGCCCGGTGAAGAAGAAGTTTTACGTCTCGGATGCAGGGGCAGAATATGCGGCGGCAGTGAACGTCATGCTGGCGGTAAAAAAATACGGCGACG
>DBGCIZ010000233.1:0-4057 GCA_048355355.1 Christensenellaceae bacterium
GCCAACATGACGGAAAGCCTGACCTGCTCATAGGTCATTCCGCCCTGCATGTAGGCAATATAGGGTTCGCGAATGGGCGCGTCCGCAGATAGCTCAATAGAGCCGCCCTGAATGAAGGCGCCGGCCGCCATAATGACCTGGTCCTGATATCCAGGCATATCCCATGGATAGGGCGTCACATGGCTATCCACAGGAGAAGCATCCTGGACGGAGCGGATATAGGCAACCAGCTCTTCTTCCGTCTGGAAGCGAATCGCCTGGGTAATATCCGTCCTGGGCTGGCTAAATTCCGGAAAAACCTGATAGCCCAGCTTTTGGAATACGCGAGAGGTCAAAACCGCGCCCTTTAACGCCGTTGCCACAATAGTAGGCGCCAGATAGATGCCCTGATAATAGGGAAGATAGCCCGCCAGATAAGAGCCAATCTCTGTGCCGATGCCGGGGCAGGTAAGCCGCTCCCCTACCCGGTCAATACAGTCAGCCCGCCCGGCGAAATAGGCTCCCGTGGGAGCGATGCCGCCGCCGGGATTTTTAATCAGCGAGCCGATGATTAAATCAGCCCCCACGTCTGTCGGCTCCAAAGGCTCTGTAAACTCGCCGTAGCAGTTGTCTACAACGGCCAGAACGTTGGGAAAGCGCTCCTTAATGCGCTGAATGGCCTCGCCAATTTCCGCCACGGGGATGGATGGCCGCCATTCATAGCCCCGGGAGCGCTGCAGATATACCATTTTAATATTTTTGTTGAGGTGGAGCATATCAAGAACGCGCTGCACATCGATATGCCCATGGGTGAGCTCCGTCTCCAGATATTTGATAGAAAACTCCGCAAGAGAGCCATTCCCCCCCTGCCCCAGGCCAATCACGCCTAGAAGCGTATCATAGGGCCGGCCAGTAATGGAAAGCATGGCATCCAGAGGCCTAAGCAGCCCAAACAGGGCAATGGTCAGCGCGTGCGTCCCAGAGCAGACCTGTGGGCTGACGATTGCCTTCTCTGCGCCAAAAATACGGGCAAAGACCTCCCCCAGCTTGTCCCTTCCCTCGTCAGAGTAACCATAGCCGGTGGTTCCGAAAAAATGCCGGTTGGCCACCTGGCTCTCCTGAAAGGCGTTGAGTACCTTCAGGTTATTATATTGCTTTGCCTTTTCTATTCCTGCAAATACAGGGGCCAGCTCCTCCTCGCATTGCGATACAAAATCTGCAACAGAGGGGCTGATTCCATAGCGTGTGTTTAAAAAATCGCGAATTTCCAATCTTAATCTCCTGCTAAAAAGCTTTTTATTCGCTCTATTATAGCATGAGGCAGTCCCTGCGCACAAGTCTCCGCATCTAACCAGATAATTCTGGAGTCCCTACGGAACCACGTCATCTGGCGCTTGGCAAACCGCCGGGTATTCCGCTTGAGCAGAGCGACGGCATCCGCAAGGGAGGCTTCTCCGTCGAAATAGGGCAAAAATTCCTTGTAGCCAATGGCCTGCATGGGCTGAATTTCCCTGCCGTAGCGCGCTACCAAGCTGCGCGCCTCCTCTTCCAACCCCTGCTCCAGCATGGCGTCAACCCGCTGCTCAATGGCTGCATAAAGGCTTGGCCGCTCTCTCTGGATGCCAAGCAGCAGAAAATCGTATTCCCGGCTGGGGCGGTTAAAATCGTAAGGCTCCGCCTTCCCGCCTGCCAAAACCTCTAGCCTGCGGATAATCCGCCGCTTATCGTTGGGATGAATTTTGGCCGCATAGGCTGGGTCCGCCTCCGCCAGGCGGGCATGGAGCACCTCGCCACCCAGACGGTCGTATTCTTGGGAAAGCTGCTGCCTGAGAGCTTCGTCTGCCTGCGTCTCAGTAAAATCCAGCTCATAGGTGATGGCATTAATGTAGAGCCCCGTCCCTCCAACCAGGATAGGCAGCTTACCTCTAGCGGAAATATCTGCAATGGCGGCCTTGGCGTCCCGCTGAAATTCTGAAACGCTGTAGGTAGCATTCGGCGGCAAAAACCCCATAAGATGGTGGGGAATGCCCTCCTGCTCTGCGATTAGGGGCCGCGCCGTGCCGATATGAATTTCATCGTAAATCTGCATAGAATCGCAGGAGACAATCTCTCCCCTCAGAGCCTTTGCCGCTGCAATGGCCGCCCCCGTCTTTCCCGAGGCGGTGGGCCCCAGCAGAATCACTACTTTCTGCACCATCTATACCCTCCTCCTAAAGGCCTTTTCAATCTCGCTCTGCCTTAGGGCGATTGCCACAGGCCTGCCATGGGGGCAGTTGGGCACGGAGCCGCTCTCCTGCATCATGCGGAGCAGGGTCTCCATCTCGTCCCGGCTCAGCGCCTGCCCGCCTTTGACGGCCCGCTTGCAGGCGCCCTTGGCCAGCCGCTCCCGCAAAAGCTGGGAGCTTTTCACTTCTCTGGATTCTGCCAAGGCAGAGAGAACATCCTCCAGCAGATGGGCCGGCTCGACATGCCCTAAAATTTGCGGCACCGCCCGCAAACGGTATGTCATGCCGGAGAGATGCTCGATTTCCAGTCCAATAGATGCGATGGCTGCGCGGTTTTCCTCCAAAAGAAGCTGTTCCTCATGGCTTACCGTAATATCAAAGGGAACCAAAAGTGTTTGAGAGATGACACGGCTGTCCTCCATGGCCAGCAGCTTATCGTAAATCAGCCGCTCGTGGGCAGCATGTTGGTCAATGAGATAGAGAACATCCCCCGCCTCCGCCAAAACGTACACGTCAAAGGCGCTGCCGATGACGCGATAGTCTACGGCATGCTGCAGCAGCGGCGCCTCTTCACGCTGAGGCGCAGGCGACTCCTCGCGCTGAGGCGCAGGCGACTCCTCGCGAATCACGATTTGCTCCGGCGGCTTTTCCTCTGTGGAGGTCGCCGATTCCTGCGCCGGCTTCGGTTTCGCTGGCGCGGGCCGCAGCGGCTCCTGCACCGGCGGCTGATAGGATACCCTTGGCGCGGCGCTTGCCTCCTGCCGGAGTGAAACAGGCTGGGCCCGCTCCTCTGCCAAGGCCATCAGCTTGTCAATTTCTTTCTCCAGCTCCTCGGATAAAGCCGGTTGCTCGTTGGAAGCGGGGGGCTCTTCTTCCCTTGGCTGAGGCTGCAGCGGAAGCACCGGCGTTGCCGCACCCTTCTGAATCGCCTCCCCTACGGCGGCAGAAACCACGTATTCCATGGCGCCGTCGTCGCTAAAATGGACGGTCAGCTTGTTGGGATGGACGTTGACGTCGATTTCGCTGGCATCCATATCGATATGGAGAATATAAAAGGGATAATTTCCCCGCAGCAGCCGTTCGCCAAAGGCCTTCATGACGGCGTTATGAATCAAAGGCGATTTGATATAGCGGCTGTTGACATAAACGCTGCTGTATTTCGCAGAGCGGTAGGTCAAATTGGGCGAGCCTATGAGCCCCGTCACATGGATGCCGTTCAAGGCGAAATCCACCGGCAACAGATGCCGCCGGATGGACGGCCCGTAGACGCTGACCGCCGCGTCCTCCAGAGAGCCTGTGCCGGGGCTATGGTAAACCGTCTCCCCATTATTGCTGTATTTTACACTGATATGGGGGTAAGCTGTGATGAGCCGGCCAACCGTATCCGAAATCTGGGCCGCCTCGGCGCTTGTCTTTTTCAAAAATTTCAGCCGGGCAGGTGTGTTGAAAAACAGGTTTTCCACCGTGACGCTGGTGCCCTCCGGCAGCCCTGCCTCCCGGATGTATTCCACCTTGCCACCCTTGGCGAACAGCTCCGTTCCCGTCTCCGCATCCCTGGGGCGGGAGCGAATGGAAAACATCGAGACGGCCGCAATGCTGGCAAGCGCCTCCCCCCGAAAGCCCATGGACTGAATGCTGTTTAAATCGGAAAGGGTAAATATTTTGCTGGTGGCATGCTTGACGATGGTCATGGGCATATCCTCTGCCGCAATGCCAATGCCATTATCCGCTACGCGGATGCGCTTGACGCCGCCATCCTCAATGCTAACGGATATGGCCGTTGCGGAGGCGTCGACGCAGTTTTCCATCAGCTCCTTGACAATAGAAGCCGGGCGCTCCACCACCTCTCCTGC
>DBGCIZ010000234.1:0-12232 GCA_048355355.1 Christensenellaceae bacterium
GCTGGTACGACAGTGGCTCCATGCCCTTCGCCCAGTGGCACTATCCCTTTGAGCATAAGGAGGAGTTTGAAAAGCGGTTCCCGGCCGACTTTATCAGCGAGGCCATTGACCAGACAAGAGGCTGGTTCTACACCCTGCTGGCCATAGGAACGCTGATTTTTGACAAAGCGCCCTTTGAAAACTGCATTGTCCTGGGACATGTGCAGGATAAGGACGGCAAGAAGATGAGCAAGCACATCGGCAACGTGGTAGACCCATGGAGTGTGCTCGACAAGCAGGGCGCTGACGCGGTGCGGTGGTATTTCTATTCCAACTCTGCGCCATGGCTGCCCAACCGGTTCTCAGGCGAGGCGGTCTCTGAATCGCAAAGAAAGTTCATGGGCACCCTTTGGAATACCTATGCCTTCTATATTCTCTATGCGGAAATTGACCAGTTCGACCCGACGAAATATGAGCTGCGCAAGGAGGGCCTGCCCATTATGGATCGGTGGGTATTATCCCGCCTGAATTCCCTGGTGAAGGCTGTCCGCGGGTATTTGGATGAATACAGGATTACAGAGGCCACCAGAGAGCTGAGCAGGTTCGTGGACGAACTCTCCAACTGGTATGTGCGCCGGGGAAGAGAGCGGTACTGGGGCTCTCATATGACCCAGGACAAGATTGACGCCTACATGACTCTGTATACGGTGCTGGAGACCCTCTCCAGGCTGATGGCGCCCTTTACGCCCTTTATGACGGAGAGCATCTATCAGAATATGGTTCGTTCGGTGGACGAAAACGCGCCGCTGAGCATCCACCTGACCCAGTATCCCACAGTGGATGAGAGCCGCATTGACCTGGAGTTGGAGAAGAATATGGACGTCGTCCTCAGCGTGGTAGTGCTGGGGCGGGCCTGCCGCAATGTTGCCAATATCAAGAACAGGCAGCCCATTGGGAAGCTGTATGTCGGCGGTATTGATAGCCTGCCGGAGACCTATGCGGAGGTTATCAAGGGCGAGCTGAACGTGAAGGAGGTTGGCCTTGGCGCAGCAGCGGAGGAGTACATCACCTACAACGTGAAGCCCCAGCTCAAGACCCTGGGGCCAAAGTATGGCAAGCTGCTGGGCGGCATCCGCAGCCATCTGCAGGAGGCAGACGGCGGCGCAATTGTGAAGACCGTGCGCGCGGAGGGCGTATACCGCTTCCACGTAGGCGACGCGGAGATTGCTCTCGCCGAGGAGGATATGCTGATTGAGCCGGTCCAGAGGGAAGGCTATGCCGTAGAGACGGACGGAGATTTGGCAGTCATTATAGACACTGAGCTGACGCCGGAGCTGATTGAAGAGGGGTTCGTCCGCGAGATTATCAGCAAGGTGCAGACCATGCGCAAGGAGGCGGACTTCAATGTAACCGACCATATTGCCATCTGTATCAAGGGTAGCCAGACCATTGAGGATGTCATGCAGCGCAACGGTGACGAAATTGCCAAGGAGGTTTTGGCAGACGAGATTGCAGACGCGCTGGACGGGTATGCTAAGGATTGGGATATTAACGGAGAGAAGGCATCCATCACAGTAGCGAAACGGTAGCAGAAAAGAAAGATGAAGGGGATGGCAGAAGCCATCCCTTTTATATTATTATATAACATCTATATAAATAATAATAAATATAGATAAAAAACAATAATATGAGCTGAGAAGTAACGTTGCACTACGCCGGCGATGCAGTCAGTCTAGAAATTTAGGCGGAAGAGGCGATGCCCCCATGGCCAGGGTAGCGTGATTGATAGGCTGCTTGCCTTGGAGAACCATCAGCTTGGATGTGGCATGAGCGATAAGCTGGCCATTTTCGTCGGTCGCAGTGGCTTGGTAAAGGCAAATACTGCGGTCGGTTTTGATTGCGCGGCCTTCTACCAGCAGGACACCCTCCTGCATCATAGAAAGGTTATTGATGCAGATATCCAGGGAAGTATAGCCTGGCTCCTCGTCCATATCGCAATAGGCGACTCAGCTGAACGGCAATGTGAGAATAGCTTTGGCCAGCTGGATGACCTGGATATTGGGTAGGGTTAAGGGCTGTTGTGAATCAGCGGCAGCAGCGCAAGGGCTACATGCAAAGACAGGGCGGGAACAAAAAAGTTGAGAAAAAATCTTTACAAGCGGAAAGCGCTATGATATAATAACAACGAAAATTTTGTTCTGTCCTGGCAGGTATGCCAAGAGAGGGAATAAATCAAAGGCTAAGATGGGGAAAAACCTGTGTGGATTCCTGGAAAGAGAGTTGCCGGTTGGTGCGAGGCAGCAGGAGAAGCATTTGGGAAACTCGCCCCGGAGCTGTCGGCTGAAAGTAAGTAGGCTAGAACGGGAATCCCGCCGTTATGATGGGAAGGCATTATAGGATGCCGCAAAGTGGACGCACGGAAAGGGTGCGTCAAGTAGAGTGGTACCGCGGAGGTAATTTACGCTTTCGTCTCTTGAAAAAGAAAGAGACGAAAGCGTTTTTGTTTTTACACATGAAATTTATTTTAGGAGGAGTGGTTATATGAAGCTTGCATTTTCAACATTGGGATGCCCTGATTTTGACTGGCCGGAAATCTATGCCATGGCAAAGGATTTTGGATTTAGCGGCATTGAAATCCGGGGCCTGGGCGACGACATCTTTGCCGTAAAGGCGAAGCCCTTTCAGGAAAAGAACATTGAAAAGACCATGGAGCAGTTGAGCAAGCTGCGCCTTGAAATCCCCTGCCTCTCCACGGGAAGTTCTCTCAAATTCCCCGACAAAATTGAGGAGACGAAGGAGGAAATTCGGGAATATATGGATCTGGCGGTCAAGACCTCCACGCCCTACATCCGCATTTTGGCAGATTTGACGGCAGAGCCCCAGGGAGAGGTGGACGACGAGCTGGTCATCAGCGCTTTGAAGGAGCTGGCCCCCTACGCAGAAGAGCGGGATATTACCCTGCTGGTGGAGACCAACGGCGTCTACACGGATACAGCCCGCCTGAGAAAAGTATTAGAGGAGGTGGCCAGCGATAACGTAGCCGCCCTTTGGGATGTGCATCATCCGTATCGCTTTGGCGGAGAGTCCCCGGAGACCACGGTGCAGAACCTGGGCGCCTACATTAAATATGCCCATGTAAAGGATTCCGTGATGGAGGATGGCAAGGTGTCCTACCGCATTATGGGGGAAGGCGACCTGCCTATGGACGAAATTATGATGGCGCTGCGCTCCATCAATTACGAGGGCTATGTTTCCCTGGAGTGGCTGAAGCGGTATGCGCCGGATTTGAGCGACCCGGGCATTGTGTTCCCCCATTTCGCAAATTATATGCGCCGCTATCAGGACACGTCCACAGAGTCCCGCTATCTCTACGACAATGCTAGAAAGACGGGCAAGTACGTCTGGCCCAAGGAGACCCTGATTGACCTGACCTTCCCCCAGGTTTTGGACAGAATGGTGGACGAATTCCCAGACCAGTATGCCTTCCGGTATACGACCCTGGACTACACGAGAACCTATTCCGAGTTCCGCGACGATGTGGATACCTTCGCAAGAGCCCTGATTTCCATGGGCGTCCGGGCGGGGGATCATGTGGCAATTTGGGCGACCAATGTGCCCCAATGGTATATCACCTTCTGGGCGACTACCAAAATCGGCGCCGTGCTGGTGACGGTCAACACGGCATATAAGATTCACGAGGCGGAATATCTGCTCCGCCAGTCGGATACGCATACCCTGGTTATGGTAGACGGCTACAAGGATTCCGACTATGTGGCCATTATGAAGGAGCTGTGCCCCGAGCTGGAGACAGCGGAGAAGGGAAAACCCTTACACTTAAAGCGGCTGCCCTTCCTGCGCAACATTATTACGGTGGAATCCCAGCAGCCTGGCTGCTATACCTGGGAGGAGGCTATGGCGCAGTCTGTCAATACGCCCATTGAGGAGGTCCATCGCCGGGCCATGGCCATCAGCAAGCACGACGTCTGCAACATGCAGTACACCTCCGGAACCACTGGCTTCCCCAAGGGCGTCATGCTGACCCACTACAACGTGGTCAACAACGGCAAGGCCATTGGCGACTGCATGGACTTGTCTACGGCGGATAGGATGATGATTCAGGTGCCCATGTTTCACTGCTTCGGCATGGTGCTGGCCATGACGGCAGCCATGACCCACGGAACCACCATGTCCCCCATTCCGGCATTCTCGCCCAAAAAGGGACTGGACTGCATCAACAAGGAGAAGATTACCTGCTTCCACGGCGTGCCTACCATGTTTATCGCCATGTTGGGACACGAGGACTTTGACAAGACAGATTTCAGCCACATGCGGACGGGCATTATGGCGGGAAGCCCCTGCCCCATCAAGGTCATGCAGGATGTGGTAGACAAGATGCACATGAGCGAAATCTGCATCACATATGGCCAGACGGAGGCGTCTCCCGCCACCACCATGAGCAAGACTACAGATTCGCTGGAGGTGCGCGTCAACACGGTAGGCGCGGCAATCTTCGGCGTAGAGTGCAAAATTGTGGACCCCGAGACGGGAGAGGAACTGCCGGACAATGTGGACGGAGAGTTCTGCGCCCGCGGCTACAACATCATGAAGGGCTACTACAAAATGCCCGAGGCGACGGCCGCCGTCATTGACGACGAGGGCTGGCTCCATAGCGGCGATTTGGCCCGCAGGGATGAAAACGGCTATTTCAAGATTACGGGCCGGATTAAGGACATGATTATCCGCGGCGGAGAGAACATCTACCCCAAGGAAATCGAGGACTTTATTTACACCCATCCCAAGGTTTCCGATGTACAGGTCATCGGCGTTCCCGATAAGGATTATGGCGAGGAGATTATGGCCTGTGTCGTGCTGAAACCGGGCGAGGAGATGACCGAGGAGGAGCTGAAGGCCTACGTCCGCGACCATATGGCCAAGCACAAGACGCCCAGATATGTGGACTTTGTGGACGGCTTCCCCATGAATGCAGCGGGAAAAATCCTGAAATATAAGATGCGGGAGATGGCGGTGGAGAAGCTGAAGCTTCAGGCAGCCAATGAAATCGAGACGGCGTAAGCAGAGCGGCTCTTTCCAAAAAGGATAAGGGCGAAAAAAGAGGATTGCAGGGCAGAGAGGTAATGCCCTGCAATTTCTTTCGGAAAAGCAGGGGCAGGCGCCGGAAAGCTATTTGACAAAGCGGGCTGAATTATGCTATTTTTAAACCAGCATAAGCAATCAAACCACTACACTGGCGGGATACCGCCCTTTTTTATAAAACGGAGGAATCTATGTATACGGCGAAGGAATACGTGTTCCCCGATTCGCTGGAGCAGGCTTATGACCTGCTTTGCAAGGGGAAGCGGAACAGAATCATTGGCGGAGGCGGATGGCTGGCCCTCGGGAAGGGGCGCTATCATACGCTGATAGACCTGTCCCGCCTGGGGCTGGACGGCATAGCAGAGGAGGGCGGACGCCTGGCCATTGGGGCCATGGCGACGCTGCGGCAGCTGGAGACAAGCCCACTGGCGGCTAAGGCGCTGGAGGGAGAGCTTTGCCGGTGCGTAAAGCCCATTGTGGGCGTCCAGTTCCGAAATAGCGCCACAGTAGGCGGAAGCGTATACGGGCGGTTCGGCTTTTCCGATGTTCTGACCTGCCTGATGGCCGCAGACGCTACCGTGACCATGTATCGGGGTGGAGAGATTCCCGTGGACGAGTTTGCCAGAAGGCCCTATGAAAAGGACATTTTGCTGTCCGTCAAGGTTCCCTTGGATGGCAGGGTCTGCGCCATGGAGACCATGCGGCTGACGGAGACGGATCTGCCCATTCTGGCAGTCTGCGTCAGCAGGCTGGGGGAGGACTGGCGGGTGGCCATAGGAGCCCGGCCTGGCAGGGCTGCGCTGGCAAAGGAGGCTATGGCTTGCCTGAACCGTGGCGGCAGCGGAGAGGACGCGGGGAAAGCGGCGGCCAGGGAGCTGGCCTTTGGCTCGAATTTGCGGGGAACGGCGGAATATCGGAAAATGCTGGCCTATGAGCTGGTGAAACGGGCTGTAAACAGGCTGAGGTAGGCGGAAGATGAAATTTACAATCAACGGAAGAGTGTTTGAGCGGGAGATTCCCGCTGACAAAATGCTGCTGGATTTGCTCCGAGAGCTGGGCTATTTCGGCGTGAAGCGGGGCTGCGATACGGAAAACTGTGGCCTGTGCACGGTATGGGTAGATGGAAGGCCGGTGCTTTCCTGCTCCTATCCGGCCATGCGGGCGGCGGGCCGGGAGATTACCACCATTGAAGGGGTTCGGGAAGAGGCGGAGGCCTTTGGCCGCGCTATGGCAGACCGGGGCGCGGAGCAGTGCGGCTTTTGCAGCCCGGGGTTTGTCATGACCGTTCTGGCCATGAAGCGGGAGTTGACGCATCCCACGGAGGAAGAGGTGAAGGCCTATCTGGCGGGAAACCTTTGCCGGTGCTCCGGCTATACCTCTCAGACGGAGGCCGTCATGGCATATTTAGAGGAGGCGCAGCAATGGCAGTAAACAAGCGAATCAGAAAGGTAGACGCCATGGCCATGACCACCGGCGCGCCGATTTATACGGACGACCTGGCGCCCAGAGAGTGCCTGATTGTAAAGGTGATCCGCAGCCCTCATGCCTTTGCGAAAATCAAACGGATCCACAGGGAAAAGGCCATGCAGGTGCCTGGCGTAGCCTGCGTGCTGACATACGAGGACGTGCCAAAAATCCGCCACACGCTGGGCGGCTATGTGTACGCAATGGGCTCGCCCTTTGACCGCTATATTTTAGAGGATACGGTCCGCTATGTGGGCGACGCTGTGGCCATCGTGGCAGGAGAGACGGAGGCGTGCGTGGATAGGGCCATCAGGCTGGTGAAGGTGGATTACGACGTGCTGGAGCCTGTTCTGGATATGGATGCGGCCCTGGATCATCCCTCTGTTATCCACCCGGAGGAGGATTACCAGGCCGACGCCTTTATCGGTGGGCAGCGATTCCGCAATCTGATGGCCCACTATGAATCGGCGAATGGAGATGTAGAGGCGGCCTTTGAGCGATGCGATTTAGTGCTGGAGGAAAGCTTCCATACCAGGGCAAATTCCCATACCATGATGGAGACCTTCCGCACCTATACCTATTACGACCAGAACGGCAAGCTGACGGTGGTGTCATCCACCCAGATTCCCTTTTTGTGCCGCCGCACTGTAGCCCAGGCTCTGGGCATGCCGGTCCACATGGTGCGGGTGGTGAAGCCCAAGGTGGGAGGCGGCTTCGGGGCGAAGCAATCCTTGGTCAGTGAGCTGCTTTGCGCTATCGTCACGGTAAAGACCAGGCGGCCGGCGAAAATCGTGTATACCAGAAGAGAGAGCTTCCGCTCCTCCAACAGCCGCCATGAGATGAAAATGACGGTTCGCATGGGGGCCATGCGGGATGGAACTGTGCGGGCGGTGGCTGTGAACACCCTGTCCAACGCAGGGGCATACGGGGAGCATGCCTGCGGCACTGCCATGCTGACGGGCCACAAAAACATCCCTCTGTATGGCAAGGCGGAAGCCTATCAATTCGTCTACGATGTAGTATATACCAATACCATGGCCGGCGGGGCCTTCCGAGGCTTTGGAGCTACCCAGGGCTGCTTCGCCGTGGAGGCTACTGCCAACAAGCTGGCCCACATGCTGGGCATAGACCCGGTAGAGTTCCGCCTCAAAAATATCCCCCGGGAGGGAGACGTAATGCCCGCCTATTTTGGCGAAACGCTCAACAGCTCCGGCCTGGACCGCTGCATTGAGCGGGGCAGGGAGATGATTGGCTGGCAGGAGAAATTCCCGCGGGTGGAAATAGACGAGGATACGGTGCGGGGCGTGGGCATGGCCATTTCCCTCCAGAGCTCGGGCATCGCCTTTTTTGAGCCGTGCAGCGCAACGGTTTCCCTGCGGGAGGACGGCACCTATACGGTGATGAACGGCGCAGGGGACATGGGAACGGGGTGCGATACGATTCTGGCCCAGATGGCGGCGGAGGCTCTGATGTGTGATATGGAGGACATTGCCGTGGCTGGAGTGGACACGGACTTTTCTCCCTATGACAAGGGCTCCTATGCCTCCAGCACCACCTATGTGACGGGCATGGCCATGGTGAAGGCCTGCCAGGATTTGATTGGGCAGATGACCAAGGAAGCGGCCCGGGCCATGGAGGTATCGCAGGAGGCGGTGGAGTTTGATGGAAAATCGTTTACTGCAGGGGAAAAGGCGCTTTCATTAAAGGAACTGGCGGCGCGTCAGCTTCTGGTGGTGGATTGCCCCTGGTTTACGGCCACGGGGAGCCACGGCAGCCCTGTTTCGCCGCCGCCGTTGATGGCGGGCTTTGCCGAGGTGGAGGTGACGAAATCCACGGGCAAGGTGCGGGTAGTAGACTATGTGGCGGTGGTGGACTGCGGCACTGTGGTGAACCCCAATCTGGCCACGGTCCAGACCCAGGGCGGCATTGCCCAGGGCATTGGCATGGCTCTGTTTGAGGACATTCAGTACGACAAAAGGGGAAGGATGATGAACGACTCGTTTTTACAGTACAAAATCCCCAGCCGGCTGGATGTGCCCAGCATACGGGTAGCTTTTGAATCATCTTATGAGCCGACTGGGCCCTTTGGGGCAAAATCCATCGGCGAGGTGGTCATCAACACGCCATGCCCGGCCATTCAGGACGCTATTTACAATGCCGTTGGCATCTGGCTGGACGATTTGCCCATGACGCCGGAGAAGGTGAAGAAAAAGCTGATGGAACGGCAGGGAAAGTGACTATTAACCTAAGGGTATTAACCACATAACGAATCGAGACTTCTGCGGAGGTCTCGATTTTTTTATAATGAAATCAACAGGAAAGGCAGGTGAACGAATATGAAAAGGATAGCCCTTATCTCCCTGGGTATCTGCCTGCTATGCTGCGTTGCCGGCTGCAGCGCTGGCCAGAGAGAGGAGCAGCAGCCAGCAGAGCAAGATGGGGAGATGCAGGCGGCAGAGGGCCCTTATACGGTGGACACGGAGATTGCGGACATCATCAACGACCCAACCTTTGGAGACTATGGCAGGCTGATTTTTCCCGTAGACGACTGGTATTACACGGGGACACCTTGGGAGACCTGCGCCTGACCTGGTATCACAACATAGACCCCAACAAGACCGTGGAGATTGCCAATTATCTGAAAAACCACGCCGAGGCGGGTGAGACGGTTTTTTACGATATTTATACGGAGGCGGAAAAGGCAGCTGCCGAAACATAGTGTTTCCTTCAGGGGATGCTAGGCTGCCCTAACTGCCTAGAAATCAGCGTGAAAGCAATTGTCAATATTTATTGGATGCAAGATAAATTTAGGCAAATTTTGATTTGTTCGATTTCAGCCTGACGGAGGATGAGATGGAGCGGATTGCCGCAATGGACCGGCAAAAGCGATACTACACCAGCACGCCGGAGCTGTTGAAGCAGTATGTTGCAATGGTGCCGCCAGTAGATGCGCAAAAATAGCAGGAAGAGTGAACATTTGGGAGGGGAGCCATCCTCTCCCGAATACTTGTTGAGCGGCAGGCCCTGGAGTGAGACAACACATCAACTGGAAAGACGGACAAACGGAGCGGCGGATTTTTCCCAGGATGGGACAAAGGTGGGGAAAAGGCTCTGTTTTTTTGTCTTTTGCTGGCTTTTTATGGTGAAAAAGGCGGTTTTTTATGATTTCGCAGCCAAAAAAAGTTGAATATCTCAAAACAATGTGCTATAGTATATATGCTCATTATGGGCGGTTGTACCTTGCAATTTCGGGAAGGGCAACATACTGAATACAGGATGGTGACAAGCGATTGAAGTCTGACAAAATCGGCGTAGGCGTACCGGAGATTTTAATCCCCGACGAAAGCGTCAACATGAAAAAATGGGCAGTGCTGGCCTGCGACCAATACACGACGAACCAGAAATACTGGTCGGATGTGGAGAAATTTGTGGGGAGCAGCCCTTCGGCGCTTCATATTATGCTGCCGGAAATCTATCTAGATTCAGACACCAAGGAAGAGCGCATTGAATACGCAAAGACGACCATGCGCCAATACATCGAGGACGATGTTTTAAAGCTATTGCCGGAAGGCTTTATTTTGGTAGAGCGGACCCTGCACGGCGCCCCGAGAAAGGGCCTGATGGTCATGGTGGATTTGGATCAATATCACTATGACGTATCGCGACGGCCGGTGATTCGTGCAACGGAGGAGACGCTGCTGGAGCGGATTCCGCCGCGGATGGAAATTCGGAAGGGCGCGGACATTGAAATGCCGCATATTATGCTGCTGATGGATGACCCGGACGATACAGTCATCGGGCCGATTTGGCAAATTAGGGATTCGCTGCCCGTCATTTATGATTTCGAGCTGATGCAAAATGGCGGCCCCATTAAAGGCTATTTTGTAGAGAACCGGGATATTCTGAAAAACACTCTGGACGCTATGGAGCGGCTGCCGCAGCGGGATGGAATGACCTTCTGCGTAGGAGATGGCAACCACTCTCTGGCCACGGCAAAGGCGGTTTGGGAGCATGCAAAGCAGGTCATGAGCGAAAAAGAGGCGGCGGAAAGCCCCTTGCGGTATGCTCTGGTGGAATTGATTAATCTGCACGATACGGCGCTGACCTTTGAGCCGATTCACAGGGTTCTGTTTAACGTCAACCCGACCCAGTGCGTGCAATATGTTGTGGACAAGCTGAACAGCACAGGCGCGTCCTCCCGGCTGGTCTTTTCCAAGAGGCGGATTGCCATGCAGCAGAGCGACAGCGCGGCAGACGAAAATATTTTCTTTACCAGCAAGGACAGCGGCGGTAGAATAGAGATAACGGCGCCCAACCATCCGCTGGCAGTGGGCATGCTGCAGCCGATTTTGGAGCAGTTCGCACGGGAAAATCCTTCCAGCCGCCTGGAATACGTTCACGGAACGGCAGAGCTGGAGGAGCTGGCAAAGGGCTACGATACACTGGGCTTTTTCATGCCGGCGCTGAAAAAAGAGGACTTCTTCGACACGCTGGCAGAGTGCGGCGTGCTGCCGAAAAAGACCTTCTCCCTAGGGGAGGCGGATGAAAAGCGGTTTTATCTGGAGTGCAGGCTGCTGGCCCAGGTGGAGGTAGTGGAGCACGAGCCAGAGGAGCAGAGGAAGCCTTCTGTAGACCAGGATGAAATCGAGTACCTGGAGGAGGACGACGCTGCGGATATGCTAGACAAATAAGAGCAGCATGGACGGACAACAAACCGGAGCGCCAGGATGGCGCTATCGGTTTTTTGCGTGATTGGACGCATAGATTGAGGGGAAATAAAGGAGAATATTAATGGGCAGTATTGTAGCGAAATTTGGGGGAAGTTCGCTGGCAGACGCATCGCAGATGGAAAAGGTGCGCAATATCGTAATGGCAAATAGAGACCGGAGGTTTATCGTGCCCTCTGCGCCGGGCAAGCGGTTTGACGGCGATACGAAGGTGACGGATTTGCTTTACGAGCTGAAGCACACGGTGGAATACGGAAAGGACCACAAAAAGGTCTTTGCAAAAATATGCAAGCGGTATATTGAAATTCGGGATGCGCTAGGCCTGAGCATTAAAATAGAGGACTACCTGAGCCAGGTGGAGCAGGATATTTTAGAGGGGGAATCCAGCGACTATACGGCCAGCCGGGGAGAATATCTCAACGGCCTGCTTTTGGCGGATTACCTGGGCTTTGAATTTATCGACGCGGCGGACGTGATTAAGTTCGACCGGCGCGGCAAATACGACCAGTCTACCACCATGGATCTGCTGGCCCACAGGCTGCGGGATGTAGACTATGCGGTTATTCCCGGCTTTTACGGAAGTATGCCAGATGGCGGCATTAAGACATTTTCGAGAGGTGGCTCGGATATCACGGGTGCCATTGTGGCCGCAGGGGCGGAGGCGGATCTCTACGAAAACTGGACCGATGTAGACGGTTTTTTGATGGCGGACCCGCGGATTGTCCCTAACCCGAGAAAAATAGACTGCCTGACCTATCGGGAGCTGCGGGAGTTGAGCTATATGGGGGCCAACGTCCTCCATGAGGACGCCATCTTCCCCGTATTTCAGGCGGCAATTCCCATTAACGTCCGCAACACGAACCACCCGGAGGAGACGGGCACGATGATAGTCCCCCAAATTGAGGACGACGAGGAATTCGCTATTACGGGTGTGGCGGGAAAGAAGAATTTCACCGTGCTTTCCATTG
>DBGCIZ010000235.1:0-3086 GCA_048355355.1 Christensenellaceae bacterium
TGTTGAACTGGACTCTCATGCCTCTGTTGACCTGAACCTTGCCATTGTCGTCCACCCAGGGCACCCGGAAAATAATCTGCCGCTCCGGCTCCACCAGTCTCTCCAAAATGCCGGCAGCCTCATACTCCGGCTTTCTTTCAAAAACAGGGGCCAGGGAGTCCAAAACCTCCTTCACTGCCTGGAGAAATTCCGGCTCTGCCGGGTTTCTCTGCTTTACCATCTCAAACACTCTCTCAACGTAGCTCATATAAGAATTTATCCTCCTTGATAAATTATTTCTGCTCGGCTCAGCCAGCCAACTACTATACTAAAGCATTTTCCTTCCAAAATCAATAAAAAGATGAGGGAAAAGCCAAAAAAATAATGGTTTCTCTTTTCAAACATGCAATTTCCCCAAAAATTCGTCCTGCATTTTCCTCTCGCAAATTCACGCAAAGCACGATTGTTTCCGCATTTTCTTTCATTGCACCGATTTTACAAAATGAAAAACTCCCTCTTGTGAATTTCAGTTTTGTCCCTCCTCCCCTTTTTGAAAAAAACCGCGTCCCTGCCGGGAAACATGGTATAATAATAAAAAAAGCGAGGTGAACCATATGCAGCATGTTTTAACGCCCCAAGAGGCCAGGGCGCTGGATACATATATGATTGAGACGCTGGAAATTCCCGGCATTCTCTTGATGGAGCAGGCAGCTTCCGCCGTGGCTGACGCTGCCATTCGGCAGGCTGGCGGCGGCAAAATCCTGGTAGTCTGCGGCGGGGGAAATAACGGCGGGGATGGCTGGGCTGCCGCCCGGATTCTTCTGACCCGCGGGTATTCCGTTCAAATTGGCTATACCTCTCTCAATCTACCGCCAGATGCCGCTGCTAACATGCGGTTTTTCACCCATACCTCTTTTGCCCATGCTTTGACGGAGAAAAATGCAGAGGACTTTTTCTCCGCCCATCGGGACGCCTCTGTCGTCATTGACGCTCTGTTCGGGACGGGCCTTTCCCGCGTCCCGGAGGGACTCTATGCCAAAATGATCGGCCTTATCAATGGCCATCCCGGCTATAAAATCGCCGTGGATATTCCCTCCGGCGTCTTTGGCGGCACAGGCCAGGGGGACATCGCCGTTGAGGCAGACGAAACCGTCACCTTTCAGTGCCCCAAGCCGGGCCATTTTCTCTATCCAGGCAGGCACAATACCGGCAGGCTGACTGTTGCGCCCATCGGCATTGCCAGCGGCTTCCCCATGCCCGCCCTGTTTCATATGGATGAGCTCTCTCTGCCAGAGCGGACGGCGAACTCCAACAAGGGCACCTACGGCCGGCTTCATATTCTCGCCGGCTCTCAGGGTATGAGCGGCGCTGCTATCCTGTGCGCCAGGGGAGCAATCCGCGCTGGCGCCGGCATTACGGCCCTGTTTTCCTGCTCCTATACGGTAGACAAGTTGCAGGCCACTGTGCCCACAGCCCTGGCTCTCCCCATCGGGGATGATTCCTCCCGCGTCCGCAACGCCTCCCCGGATGCACTCCTCTCTCATTGCACAGCCGTAGCCGCAGGCCCCGGCCTGGGGAACCACGGCGATTTGCGCGGCCTTCTCTCCCAGCTGGCTGTCTCGCCTCTGCCCAAGGTGCTGGATGCGGATGCCCTCAACATCCTCTCCGCCGATGTGCCGGCCTTTTGCCCCGGCACTGTCCTGACGCCTCATCCCAAGGAGTTCTCCCGGCTTTCGGGAAAGACAGTGGAGGAAATTCTGGCCGACCCCATCGGCACAGCCCGGGCATATGCCGCAGCGCACGGCGTCATCCTCCTTCTGAAGGGCGCCACCACCGTGGTCACGGATGGCCAGTCCACCTGCCTGGTCACGGCCGGCAGCCCTGCCATGGCCAAGGGCGGCTCTGGCGATGTGCTTACCGGCGTCATCGGCGGGCTTCTGGCCCAGGGCATCTCTCCCTTTGAGGCCGCCTGCGCCGGGGCCTATCTCTGCGGCAAGGCGGGGGAAGCTGCCGCCGCCCAGTTGGGCGTTTACGCCCCCTCTGCCGAGGATACCCTCCAGTATCTTCGGCCGTAGCGTAACAAAAAAGCCTCTGTCCGCCGGGTGCTTCCGACAGGCAGAGGCTTTTTGCTTTTATTCTATTCCTCGTCAATATTGGCGTTGTGGTAGACGTTCTGCACGTCGTCGTTATCCTCCAGCATATCCAGCAATTTCAGCACCATGTCCTTCTGGGCATCATCTACCTCTGCCATGTTCTGGGGGATTCTGTCTATCTCTGCGGAAACAAAGCTATAGCCTGCGTTCTCCAGCGCTTCCCGCACAGCGGAGAAATCGGCCGGGTCTGTGGTGACCTCAAAGGCGCCGTCCTCTGCAGAAAAATCGTCCGCACCAGCGTCCAGCGCCGCCATCATCAGCTCCTCCTCGTCTATGTTGCCATCGTCCTCAATGAGGAGGACTCCTTTTTTATCAAACATCCAGCCCACGCATCCCGTGGAGCCTAACGAGCCGCCGCACTTGTCGAATGCATGCCGCACGTCGCTGGCCGTCCTGTTTCGGTTATCCGTCAATGCCTCTACGATGACGGCCACGCCGTTTACGCCATAGCCCTCGTAGGTAATCTCTTCATAATTAATGCTGCCCAGCTCGCCAGAAGCCTTCTTAATGGAACGGTTAATATTGTCGTTTGGCATGTTGTTTGCCTTTGCCTTGGCGATGCAGTCCCGCAAGCGGGAGTTAGAGGCCGGGTCCGGGCCGCCTTCTTTCACTGCCACGGCAATTTCCCTGCCGATTTTCGTAAAAATCTTGCCCTTCTTGGCGTCCGTCTTTTCCTTCTTGTGCTTTATCGTAGACCACTTATTATGTCCTGACATGTCTCTTTCCACCTTAGTTCATTAAATTATCTATCAAATTTTAACACAGCGCCGCCTATATTTCAAGGTACCAGGTTGAGAAAACCGTCTCCATCCGCAACGTCTGCATAAGTATCCGGAACATCCCCTACAATGATTGTATCCGCCACCAGGATTTCCGTCTCCGAGGGAAAGGAGGTGGTGTAGCTTCCCACGGAAAGATAGGTGGTCAGCTGTAGGGAAAGATAGAGCTTATACC
>DBGCIZ010000236.1:0-2494 GCA_048355355.1 Christensenellaceae bacterium
TCATCACCAACCCGTCATAGCCCTGGGAAATATACGTGTCCGTCAGGCTCTGCTCCTTGTTTAAATCTCTGTCTGTATACTGCAAGTCAATCTGAACGCCAAAGGTCTCTCCTGCAGCCTCCATGCCCTCCGCTACGGATTGGAAAAATCCCACCGAGGCATCGGCCGGCATTGCGCCGATTTTCAGCGACGATAAGTCCCCAGCAGCGGGCTCCCCGCAGCCTCCCAGAGCAACTAGCATTACAATAGCCAACAGGCTCGCTACGATTTTTTTCATGTTTTCCTCCTTATTCTTTTTCCATATGATTTCCTTTTACGCCCTTATGCGCAAAAAATTAAATGACATCTGGGGTAATTCCAAAGCTGCGGATGAAATTCAACCGTTCCTCCAGCTCTGCCTCCGTATATTTTTTGAAATGATGCTCCTGCATGGATAAATCCTGATATTTTTTACTTCCGTAGTCGTGGTAGGGGCTTACGTCCAGCCGGGTTGTGCCCAGTTCACGCAGCCTTAGGCACATTGCCCCAATATTAGCGTCCTCATCGTTTGCCCCCGGTATCATGGGGTATCGGACAACCAGCCTGGCGGCGCTGGCCGCGGCGATTTCTAGATTCTGTAAAATCCTCTGATTATCTCTGCCTGTCAGCGCCCTGTGGCGCTCTGCATCCATGTGCTTCAAGTCAAACAGCACGCCGTCCATATATTTCAGAATGCCTTGAAGCCGTTCGCTGTCGCATTCCCCGCAGGTATCCAGATAAAAGCTGAGCTCCGGCAGCAACCTGATGGTCTCCTCTATAAAATCAGCCTGCAGCATTGGCTCCCCGCCTGAGAAAGTAACGCCGCCCCCTGATTTTTCGTAGTACACCCGGTCCGCCGCCAGGGTGGCCGCCAGTTCCTCTGGCGTCATAGTCTGGCCAACCCAGGAAATGCAGCCGTAGCAGCATGCCTCGATACAAGCCCCGCAGAGGATGCAGCTACCTCGGTCGTAAAGGTGCTTCCCTGCTCGCAAGAGGTGCGCGCCGTGGCGACACGCCGCCACACATGCGCCACATTGCCGGCAAAGCCCTCCGTTGACCTTCAGCTGCCTTTTAGGCGTGAAGGACTCCGGATTGTGACACCACTGGCAGCGCAGCGGGCAGCCCTTGAGAAAGACCGTCGTGCGAATCCCTGGGCCGTTGCCAATGGAAAACCGCTGAATATCGAATATATTGCCCACCATGGCTTAGAGCTCCGTTCGCTCAATCAGCTCGCGCTGCTGCTCTGGCGATAGACTGACAAAGTAAGCGCTGTATCCCACCACCCGAACCAGCAGATTCTTATGCTTTTCCGGGTGCGCCATTGCATCCTCCAGGGTCTCTCTGCCGATCACATTGACCTGGGCGTGCATGCCGCCCCGGGCAAAGTATCCCTCCAGCAGAGCGGTCAGATTTTGCGCTCCCCCCTCTCCCTTAAAAAGCCGCGGTTGAAATTTCACGTTCATGCCGCCAGAGGGCGTCTCGTCAAAGGGCAGCTTCGCCACGCTGTTAAACATGGCCGTCGGGCCATTTGCCTCCGTCCCATAGACGGGGGACTGGCTTTCGCTGATTTCCTCGCCGGCCAGCCTTCCGTCTGCGCTGGCCGCGCACTTCTCGCCAAAGGCCCGATGATGCCAAAGGGAATAAACACTGGGATAGAGCTTCCGATTTGTTGCCGTGGGGGAGGCCTTTTTCAGCTCCTCCACAAAGATTGCCACAATTTTCGCCGCAATCCCGTCTACTACATCGTCATCGTTGCCGAATTTCGGGTATTTTTCCTTTACCGTATTGCGCAGGGCTTCCTCCCCTGCCCAGTTGCTCTTCAGCAACTCCACCAGCTCCGGCAGAGTCAGCCGCTTCTCCTGAAACACCAGGCGCTCTATGGCATAAAGGGAGTTCGCCAGCGTTGCCAGGCCGCAGAAGTGATTATTGATGTGCTTTTGCAGGCTCCCCTCCTCATTCATGCTGGATGCTCGCTGAATGCAGTCCGTCATTAAAATCGATTCAAAGCTAAAGGGCTTCTTTTCTGCCCAATAGCGGTCGCTCTGCTCTACGTGGGCCACAGCCTTTCTAATGCCGTCCGCCATCTGTATGCGAAGGGCATCGTAAATGTCGTCCATATTTTTCAGCTTATGCGGCGAGGGCGTCGCCACCCCCTGAACCTTCCCCGTCATCATGCAGGCGCCGCTGTTTAAGGCGTATTCCAGGTATTTGGGGCCGCAGTGCCACGCTTCCCGCAGCTCGTCCTCGTGCCCTGGCAGAAAGCTGTTGTTGCAGCCATAATAGGCGTAGTCATAGGCATCCCGCTCCTCCACACCGCTGTTACGCAGCGCGGGGATGACCACATGGTCGTTAAAATAGCTGGGGTACCCCAATCCCGAGGCTGTTATTTCCATCGCTCGCTCTAAAAAATCACGGTCGATATTCTTGTGGTAGCGGATGTTGACAGTAGGCTGCTTTAATTTCAATTCGTTTACTG
>DBGCIZ010000237.1:0-11674 GCA_048355355.1 Christensenellaceae bacterium
CCACTGCGCTACCAACTTTTCTCGGTTTTGAAATCGATAGTTTCAATCATATTCGATAAGCGTAAGTGGTTTGCGAATTTTTTATATACCGAAACAAATATCCATTCCGTAAGGCTCCACCAGCGGATAGTCTCCGCATTCCGATATCACAATTCACCAACGTGGGTTGCGATATTTTTTTGCCCAAAAGAAAACATCCCTTTCGCCAAACTTCCCCTTCCTTGGGCGAGCTGTTCGGGAAGGCCGCGCCTCCCCGCTGAGGCTGCGGCCTTTCGTCCCTCATCGTCCATTATTCCTATTTTTCAGCTTTGCGCGGAGCGCTTTTTTCCAGGCGGAAATCTTCCTCTGAAAACACCTGGTTCCAAATGTCGCTTCTCTGCTCGGCCTTGCGCCTCCTCTCGTCCTCTGGCAGCTGCTCGCTCCATTCCATCAGCTGACACGCCAGCTCGTCAATTCTGCGGTGCTGGCGGCGCAGCGCCGGGTCGCTTTTGCGTCCATTTTCATAGCAAAGCTCCTCCAGAATGTTCAGCCTTTCTCTTTCCTTGCGAAGCTCCGCCTCCTTCTGCGCAATCTGCTTCCGCAGCTCCTCGAGAGACCATACCTGTTCCATTTTCTTTTCTTTCATCTTTACACTTCCATTTAGTTAGTATAAAACACTACCATTTCACTAATTCTAAAAAAAATATATTTTGGTTACAGTAGTATAGAAAGGGTAGCGGATATCTATGAATTACTTATACATACTAGCCAATTCTATACGTAATTTCCGAAATTCTCGCCGGTGGACACAAGAAGAGTTTGCCGAGTTTTTGGGCGTCAGCGTGAATCACGTACAAAATATCGAAAATATGCGGAGAAAGCCCTCCCTCGCGATTTTGCATCAGCTCTACCTCCACGGCTTTTCCATCGATAGCGCCCTTTCTGAGCAGCAGGATGAATGCGCTTCCCTGAAGAATAACCTTCACGTTTTGATCAATAATTGCTCTGAGGAGCAATTGAAGGACCTTACCGCCATTTTAGGCGTCCTGCAGCGGAATCGCTAGCTTTCTTTATTTTATAATCTAATCCGTATTTTTTCAACAATTTATCGGCAGATAGGCAAGCAATTTTCCGCCCACGCCTCGTTGGCCCGCGGCTCTCAACGTCTCCCTTTCTATTTGCGTCGCCATCCCCGGTATTTATTTCATTTTTGCTACAAATTTATGACGATTATATCTTTTTAGCCATTGAAAAATCTATGGAAGCATTGTAAAATAATTTTATAGGCCGTTACAATTTGTTAACGCCCCAAAAACAGGTCTTGCGCCGCGTATGCTTCGGCGCAAATGCAGGTGATAATTTGAAAAAGCTTTTGAATCGAGCCCTCGCGCTCTTTGAAACGGTAAAATCAAAATGTAGCTCCCTGGCCGCGGCGCTTCCCCGGCCCAGGGCCAAGGCCAGGCGCAAGTCCGTCTCCCGGCGGTACTCGCTGGCGGCCCGCCGCCGCGCCCTCCGCATGCGGAACCTGCGGGAGCTGCTGCAAAATTTCCTCCGGAATAAAAAGCTGT
Organism: Christensenellaceae bacterium; assembly: GCA_048355355.1. Lineage (GTDB taxonomy): Bacteria > Bacillota > Clostridia > Christensenellales > Christensenellaceae > DBGCIZ01. Next base: position 1,548 of record DBGCIZ010000237.1, read on the forward strand.
TGGCCTGGGCTGGCAGCGGCGCCACAGTAGTGGCTGCGCTCGTCGTCGTGCTTTGCCTCACTGTCGCCCCGGTTGAAGGCGCTTCAGACCCTCTGGCAGCGGAAGCGACGCCCTCCCCCCTGGCGGAGCTGGCCGACGCCCCCGCCACCATTGCGCCAACTCCAGAGCCTACGCCGGAGCCCATTCTTCTGAAAAAGGATGTCGACGGCCCCATGATTGCCCAGCTGCAGCAGCGGCTCATGGATTTGGAGTATATGGAGCAGGGCGAGCCCACCGAGCACTTCGGCCCCGCCACGGAATCTGCCGTTATCCGCTTCCAAATTAAAAACGAGCTGGAGCCTACCGGCCAGATTGATAATGCCCAGTGGGCCCTCTTGAATTCCAGCGACGCGAAAAAATTCTCCCTCGTCATCGGCATGGAGGGAGAAGATATTGCCAGTATGCAGGAGCGGCTGCGGGATTTGGGCTATTTAGAGGCCCCCGCTACCGGCTATTTTGGCACTGACACACAGGCGGCCATCCGCCTCTTCCAGGAAAAAAACGGCCTCTCTGTTGACGGCAACGCCGGCGAGGCCACCACGGAAAAGCTCTATTCTGAGGACGTAAAGGCGAACTTCGTCGGCTATGGCGCAGAGGGCGACGCCATTCTTGAAATGCAGAAAAAGCTGCAAAAGCTGGGCTACCTGACGACCGAGCCAGACGGCAAATACGGCAGCGACACGGTCAACGCCGTCAAGCGCTTCCAGACCAGGAACGGCCTCATTGCAGACGGCTACTATGGCTACGATACTCGCCAACTTCTCAATTCCGGCGAGGCGGAGTCCAACGCCCTGATTATCGGCATGAGCGGCTCTGACGTGACGGCCGTCCAAACCCGTCTGGTGGAGCTGAACTATATGGTCAGCGCAACGGGCTATTATGGCTCCGGCACCTCCGCAGCAGTGGCCCGCTTCCAAAAGCGCAACGGCCTGGAATCAGACGGCAAGGTGGGCCGTCTGACCATGAATGCCCTCCTCAGCGACGACGCCGTCAAAAACGATGGCAAGCCCTCCAACACGGGCTGGGGCAGCAGCGGCGGGGGCGGCAGCTCGGTCAGCTCGGACGTTTCCCGGCTTATCAGCGTGGCCCGCTCCAAAATGGGCAAGCCCTATGTCCTCGGCGCAAAGGGGCCCAATAAGTTCGATTGCTCCGGCTTTGTCTACTGGTGCCTGAAGGAAATCGGCGCCAACCAGGGCTATATGACCGCCACCACCTGGCGAAACAGCTCCCGGTATAAGACGATTACCAAGATGAGTGATTTGAAAAAGGGCGATATCATTTGCTTCACGCCGCACCATGTGGGCATCGTCATCGGCGGCGGGAAGATGATTCACTGCGCGCCTTCCCAGGGCGGCGTCGGCATCACCAGCTACGAAAATTCCAACTACTACCGCACACGCTTTGTCAACGGCAAGCGCGTCCTCTAGCAATCCCTGTCTAAAATCAATGAGAGCCGCAGCGGCTCTCATTTTTATTTGCTTATTTTGCGTTTTTCAGGGTATTGACCTTTTTGGGAGAGTTGATGACCAGAATATCCCCTTCGCGGATGATGGTGCTCCCCCGGGGGATGATAATCCTCTGGCCCCGCTTAATCATAATGACCAGTTCATTTTCCGCCGGAGAATACTCCATAATCTTTTTCCCCTTCCAGCGGCTGTTTTTGTTGACCTCCACCTCAATCAGGCTGACCATCGTCTCGTCCCGGAAGGCCGGCGCGCTGAGGACGGCAATGTCGCCCTCGCGCAATATCGTGTTCCCGCTGGGCACAATAGAGCCGCCGCCTCGGATGACCAGCACCAGCAGGGCGTCTGCCGGCAGGTTCAAATCCTTTATCTTTTTATCCTGCCAGGGGTGGCGGTCCGTAATGTTTATCTTGACAAACTGGACATCCACGTCCCCAATATAGTCGTTAAAGGTGCGCAATACGTTGGCATTGCGGTCAATCATGCCCAGCTTTTTGGAGACCAGGGGCAAAAGCGTTCCCTGGAATGTAATCGAGAGAAGCACAATGCAGAATACAATATGGAAGATATCGTTTTCCGTATTCACCCCACTCACCGTCACCATAATGGCAAATACGATGGACGCCGCACCGCGCAGCCCTGCAAAGGACACCAGAAGCTGCTGACGGATTCTACACCTGGCCGGGCTCAGAATGGCGAAAACAGAGAGCGGCCGCGCCACGAAGGTGAGGAACAGGCCGATGGCCAAGGCCGGCAGCAGCACCGTAATCAGCTGGGATGGCGTGGAAAGCAGCCCCAACAGGAAGAAAATCAGCATCTGCATCAGGCTGGTCATGCCGTCAAAAAAGTGTACCAGGGAGGGCTTGTTGGGTATTCTGGCGTTTCCCAGAATCAGTCCAACCAGATAGGCGCTTAAATAGCCGTTGCCGCCCACCATGGACGGCGCCGCATAGGAAAGCACGGCAACCCCCAGGACAAACGCCGCATCAAAGCCCTCTGTGGCAAAGTGAAAGCGCCGCAGGATGAACAGCGCGCCCAGGGCGATGATTACGCCCATGCCTGCCCCATAGACCAACTGGGCAAACACCATATAGGCCACGTTGCCCGCCTCTGCGTTCCCCTGCATCACCGAAAGCACGACCGCCGTCAACATATAAGAGCAGGGGTCATTGCTGCCGCTCTCCACCTCCAGCATGGAGGCCGTATTGTATTTTAAACCCAGCTTTTTTGAGCGCAGGATGGAAAAGACCGAGGCCGCATCTGTAGAGCTGATGACCGCGCCAATGAGCAGGCTTTCCAGCAGCCCCATGCCCAGAGCAAAATAGCAAAACAGCCCCACCAGGCCTGCCGTCAACACCACGCCCAGCGTAGAGAGAAGCGCCGCCTTCCCTGCGACTGGCCTAGCCTCCTTCCAGTTGGTTCCGAAGCCGCCGTAAAACATGATAAAAATCAATGCGACGGAGCAGATTTCCTCCGCAAAATTATAGTCCTCAAAGGGGATTTTCAGCAGCCCGTCCGAGCCAAACAGCATCCCTAAAATAATAAATACCAGCAGCGTAGGAAGTCCCAGCTTGCTGGAAAGCTTGTTGCAAAACACGCAGCAGATAATGACCACTGCGCTGGCCAATAAAATTGCCGCCAAAAACGCCCCCCCTTTCTGCATCATCTATTATACTATAAATCTCCCCTTTTGCGGGTTCTCTTTCACAAAGTTTTTATTTTATTCATTTTTGTTTTCTTAAAAATATGGCTGCAAAGCACTTTTTTCCTTACAGCCATCCTTTAAATTTAATATTTATGCATCTGTAAAGGAAATGTTGATATCTCCCGCGTCTGTCTCAACATCCAAGGTCTTGCTTCCTCCGGACAGGGATTCCGGCAGGTTGTTGTCTCCATTATCGGTGGAGGAATGGATGGTGTAGTCCCCGCCCTTTCCGGCCAGCGTTCCCTGGATGTCGCCCGTGGTCGCGCGCAGGGTAACCTGCTCTCCCTCTATGTCTCCCAAGGAAATATTACCTGTGGATGTAGAAATGGCGATTTCCCTGCTCTTCAGCAGATTTCCGTCCACATCGCCCGTCGTCGCATTGCATTGCAGCGTTTCCGTTGCCTCTAGCTGGCCTATGGAAATATGCCCCGTGGAGGCATTCAGCGTGGCGTTCTCCGCCGTTGCGTTGTCCAGGCGAATATCTCCCGTCGTGGTGGCCAAAGTCAGGCGCTCCAGCTGGAGCTGGCCGACAGTAATGTCGCCTGCGGTCCGCTCTATAGTGAAGTCGATAATTCCTGAGAGGTCCTCTACGTTGACGTTGCCCGTCGTCCCCTGCAGCGTTACCTTCCCTGCAAAGTCTTTCGGAATTTCCAGGATCGCCTGTCGTTGTGCGCCGCTAAACTGGAACAGGAAAAACTGAGACCAGTTTTGCGCCCCCTGCTCTGTCAGAGTCAGGCTGCTTCCTTCCTTCGTTAGGTTGTAGCTATGCTGCTCCGTCTCCGGGTAACTCAATCGGAGCGTATCGCCCTCAACCTGACGCACCTGAATGTCATCCGCCCCAAGGAGAACAATTTCATCGATTCCATCCAGCTGCTGCTCTATCACCCCGGTAGCCGCCGGCTCCATCTGAAACAGCCGGACAAAATCAAAGTTCGTCCAAATTCCGACCCCCAAGCAGACAATAAGCCCTACTACCAGCACGATACCCCCGGCCCACGCCAGCTTATTTCTCTTTTTTTTCATTCAGCGCACCTCCTCTGCGGTCTCTTTCCCCCGCCGTTTATGCCAAAGTCTTTTTATGGCTGACGTAGTCGCTTTCGCACCCCGGTTGACTGGCCCTAGCAAAAGTAGCCCGATTCCCATCAAGGCTAACCCGACTCCCAGTGTAAAAACGCCGCTGGCTATGTCGCCGCCCCCGATGATGGCGCCTGCCAGGCCAATACAGCCGACTAGCCCACATAAAAGCAGGGCAATCACGCAGCAATAGACTGCCAGACCTACGACGCATATGGCGCATATGCCTATCGCCAACACTGGCACCCAGATAGGTGAGCTTATGGCCGCCCAAATCCAGCCCTTTTTCTTTTTCTGCTTCAGCTCCTTCAAAATTCTATCTGCTATGACGGAGATGTCCTCCATTTCTGACACTGCCTGCTCCTCCGTCAGGCCGTCCTCCACTCTGTCCTCTATCATCTCCTTATAGTAGGACAAAAACCGGTTTCGCTCCTCCTTTGGCAGCTTTCGAATCGCCTTTTCCAGCCGCTTTAAAAATTCATGCTTTGTCATTTGTCTCCTCCCCCTGAATGAGTCGATATGCCCGCATCAGCTGCTCCCATTCCGCTAAAAATGCGGCAATCCGCTCTCTTCCCTTCTCCGTAATGCGGTAATATTTTCGGATGCGATTCTGATGTGGCACCAAATAGGAATCTACCAAGCCATTTGCCTCCAGTCTTTTCAAAATCGGATACAACGTTGATTCCGCAATTTCTACATAGGGAGAAATCTCTTTGACCAGCTGGTAGCCATATTTGGCTTCGTTTTTCATGGCGGCTAGCACGCATACCTCCAGCACACCCCTTTTTAATTGGGCATCCATCTTATCCCTCCCATCACGTAATACTATATAACACATAGTATTATGTGTCAAGTATCTTTTGAATTTTTTATATTGCACCATATTCACCTGAAATAAAGCGAATATAGTGCATCATGTCTCTTGTCACATCCATTTCTTCTGACCTATCAGCGTTTTCCTCTTCACTTTAGGAAAACCGCTTCGTCTACAGCCGCCTATTCTCATATAAACATAGCCAAGGGTGGCTAGGATTATCCCAATACCTGTATCAATCGCTGCTATCCCAATCATTTCATCGCGGGACTACCCCAATTATATTCCCTTCCATCAAGTCGCAGGGAAAGGTTGCCCATGCAGCGCTTTTTTATCTCGTGTTCTTCTGTAGCCAGGGCTGAAAACAGGAATTTCTGCCAAACTCTATGCTTCTCTTTCCCAATCGATAAAATCTGCACATTCATATGGCTTTTGGGATGCGTTTCTGTTTTTCTGCCTGTCTAGCGGAGCGGCTCCCCAAGCTGCACCCTATACCTTGCAGCGACGAAATTTTTCCCTGTCCCTCCCCTCCTGCAAGAAAAAAAGGACGCCGCAGCGTCCTTTCTCTCTCATTCTTTATTATTTTCCCCTTTTTTCCATCAGCTTGCGGTAATTCTCTGCGACACAATGAGTAATATGGTGGTCTGCCGGAATACCGCACACCTCGCTGATGGCCTGCACAATCCCTTTTTCCTGAATCTTCCTCTGAATATCCACAGCGACAGGGTCCCGCGCGTCATCATAGGCCATGGCGTTTGCCATAGACTGCATCAACGCCACGGGCTCCTTTCCATGGGCATAGCAATACATCGCGTTCCCAGTGAGCCGGTCATTGCGGCCAAGCTTGCGGGCAGGATCCCAGCAGACGCGCAAAATGGCATCGTTGATGGGAGTATCCAGCTTGATGTAGAAAAACGCGCACATATCGTCTATCTCCTCTTTGGTAATGGGGAATTCATGGGTCAGGCCAAAGCTTGCCTCTTCCATCACCTCGTTTACCATAGCCACAATTTCAGCGTCGTCCATGCACTCCTCAATGAGCGTATAGCCCTTTAAATAGCCTGCAAAAGCCGCTGTGGCATGCATCCCGTTGATGGTATAGACCTTCATGTCCTTTAAAAGCTCGATTTTATCCTTTTGCTCCATCCAGGGGACGTCCTTCAGGTCATTGTGCAGCGGCGGTTGAATGAGCAGAGACGCGCAGCACATGGTCCGCAGATTGGTGGCAGCATTATTGTCCGCAATCGTAGAGCGGCGAATGATGGAATCGCTCAGGTAAACCTGGTCGCGAAACCACTTGCGCGCCTCGTCGCTGCCTAAGTCTGCCAGGAAAGTATCGCGGATGTGATCCATATAGTGATTATAATTGGTGTTGCAAATGATATCCAAGGGCTGCGCTGGATTTTCCTTGGCGCGGCGATCCAGCATTTTCGCCAGATAGGCTATGGCGTCATCAAAGTCCTCTGGATACAGCGGCATCATCATAACATCTGCATGGATTGCCGCTTCAGCAGCAGAGAACTGCTCATCTACCAGGAAGGCATCATAATCTGTAATGACTCGATGCTCTGTATGGTCCTCATACGAGCACTCCACCGTAAAGCCCTCTGGTTTTTTTAAATTTTCAATCACCTTCGGGTCTTTGTCTAGATATGTAACATGCCAATTTTTTGCCTGGTCAAACACTTCGCCAAAAAAACCCTTGCCCAGCATGCCAGCGCCAATAATCAATACGCTTTTCACATTGTTTCTCCTTTTTCTATTGAAAATTTTAAACTAAGTTTATAATATAACTTAGGACGTTTTCTGTCAATTGCTGTTGTCTTATATCCGGTGTTATTTTATATGGCGCTTTTCAGGGATTGGGATATACAGCATTGCCCTCGCTTCCCGCTGTTTTTGCATACAAAAAAGGGAAGCGCCCATCCGGCGCCCCCCTTGCTCCCTATTCCGTGGGAATTTCCTGGCCGAAGTATTCCTCATACTGATCCCTTGCCACCTGGTTCTTATCCATGAGCCGTTCCCGGAAGGTAGCGCAGTTCTCTTTCCATTGCTCATAGCTGGAGGGCGACCCCCATCGCTCGCACTGCCGCTCCATCTCCGAGTCAATCTCCGCCACCATGGCATCCCAAAGGGTGCCTAGTCGCTCGTTAGAGAAGGTGTAGTTCATATGGTAGGTATAGAGCTCATAGAACCGCTGTCGCCAGTTGTTGTTTTTCAAAATTGCCTGCTGGATATGGGTATAGAAATTATTCCCTGTCCCATGGCCTGCCTCATTAAATATCAACTCCAGCCGGTTGTATAGCTTATATCCATCTGTCAGCGCCCAGTCTAAATCGAATAGCATCCACGTCCACTTGCCGCCCTCGTATTTATAACGACGCACATTGCCCGTATCCGTATTGGAATAGAACGTCTCTACAATAATCCACTCCATAACGCTATCCATATTAATCTGCGACTCGACATATTCCTGCGCCTCCAGCGTAGACATGTCGTGTGTCTTGATATACTGGCGTAACGCCAGCCAGTCCTCTGTGTCTCCGGCTTGGGCGTTTGTATTCCCCTTGATAATATCCATCTTGCCCTTTTCCGCCTCGGGATGATGGCTGACCACATAGTCCTCATTTTCCTTCTCCCGCATATTGTAAAGGCCCCAGTATTCGCCGTTAATATAAACTGCCACTGGCCGATAGTCCATCACATCCAGCTCCATAACATCCTTGACGGACTGATGAATAAAGGCATCCTTCAGCTTGGTATTGTTGCAGTCCTGGCCAGACTGGCGCAGGAGAAAGCTGGAGAAGGTGGTCACGTCGTTCCCCCGGAAGAAGGGATAGGTGACAGAGGTCTGGCCATATTTTCCCCGCAGGAAGATGGCAAAGCTCTTTTGATCCAGCTCCCGGGAGAACTGGCCGAAAATTTTAATGCCAGCGTTAAAGGAAACGCCCTTTGTTCCGTCCGCCTCAAAGTATTCAAAGTTGATGGCCCGCTCCCAATCCTGCCAGTAATTTGCCAGGGTGTGGGCATAATCGCTGCCGTCGTTATCCTCCTGATAATAGCCGGCCCCCTTTGCGTAAATTCCCGCCTCCTCGCTGGAGAAGTCGTAAGGGTCGATGCTCAGGCAAACCACGGGGATGGAGTGCTGTTCCTCCACCAGGTAGTTCTCCGTCACCGTCTCGCTGTTCAGCTTTCCCTCAGAAAAGCACTTAGCCCTTAGGGAGGTGGATTCGTTGATGGTGATGGGGCCATCGTAAACCGGAGAGCTCTGGTCTGGCTCAGAGCCGTCTGTCGTATACCGGATGGTATCTCCCTCCTGGCAGGTAATCTCTACAGTTGTGCCAGCCTCTGTATAGCCGCCAGTAATGGAGAATTCCGGGTTCGTGGCATAGGTCTCGTAGGATTGAGAGGTGTTGGCCTCCCCCTTGGTGGCCTCCTCAAAGAAAAACCGCGCGCTTCCGCTGCCATCCTTTCTGCCCGAAGATATGGTGGAACGCTGCACACCTGTGTTCATCCGATCTACAATCGTTCCCTCCGCATTGGTGAGGAATACGTCCTCCCCCGAGGAGGACAGGGTCAGCTGCCCCTCGATGACCAAATAGGCCCCCGCCTCCAGGGTCGTCCCCTCTTCAAAGGTATAGCGGTTCAGCTCACTTTTGCTGTCAGAAAGTCCCCAGCCGGAGAGGTCTACTGCCTCGCTGCCGCTGTTGACCAGCTCAATCCAGTCTCCCTCCGTGGAATCCTCGCTGACTGTCTTGACCTCGCTGATATGCACGGGATAGACGTAGGAGGTATCGTCCGGCGAAGAAACGCTCTGGGTCGTGTTTTCCTCTCCCGGCGTAGGAATGGGGTAGTAAAGCCACTGGCTGTGGTCGTCCACATTTCTGCCCTTCGACATTCCCCCATCCAGATGCTCAATATCAATTTCATCCACTGTCTGACCGTTTTCGTTGACCAGCAGCAGCTTGGTGTCCTCCGTCCCCAGGGCAAAGGACGCATGATATTCTCCGTCGATATTTTTATCCTTGCCGGAGAGCCAAATCAGCATGATTTGTCCTCCCTCAAGGGAAACGCCAGGCATGGGCCACTTTCTCGGGTCCTCTGGGTCGTCCGTCAGGTAATAGCCGGTCAAGTCAATAGCCTCCGTGCCATCGTTGCGGATTTCCACCCAGTCGCTTCTGTCTCCATCTCCATCCATCAGAGAATATTTATTTTCGGCCATATACTCATTAATTTTCAGGTCAGTGGTAACCTCCACCTCCTGGAATTGCCCCGTGGCAGACCACTGGCCTGCGTTTTCCTCCCCAGGCGTAGCAGTGGCGTAATAGACGTACTCGTTATTTTCGTTCAGACCGTAGGAAATATCCCTCTCCAGCGCAGGCACGTCCAGCAACTGCACGACAGAGCCCTCCGTGTTGGTCAGCACTACATCATCCCCGTCGGAGGAAATTTTGAAGCCTGCCCGATAGATGCCGTCCTCCGCATCTGTCTCCGTCTGCCCTGTGGCATAGATGAGCAAAATCTCCCCTGGCTCCAGGATGGTTTCAGGGAATACAAACTTATCCGGCTCGTCGGTTTTATCCGAAAGGCCGTAGCCTGTCAAATCAATTGGCTGGTCGGAGACATTTTTTAGCTCTACCCAGTCCGGCGAGGAGCCGTCTGCGGTCTCCAGCGCATATTTATTAGAGGACATGACCTCGTTAATGACAATACCAGGCGTTAGAACGCTCTCCCCGCTGCTTCCCGTGGCCCCTGCCGTGCAGGCCGCCGCCGTCAGCATGGTAAGAACCGCCAAGGCCAGGGCTGTAAACTTTTTCATCTGCATCTCTTGCTCCCGTCTTTTCATACACGCCAAAGGCGTTATCGCTTTATTATACCACATCGCCCCTGTTTTTCAAATGGACGGCCCCCTTATCCCCATAAAAAATATGTAAATTTATTTTTCCTGGCATATGATTGCTCCTAGAGGGTAAAATCGCCATCACTTTGAAAAAATGATGGCGATTTTACCCTCTAGGAGCAATCATATGCC
>DBGCIZ010000238.1:0-6306 GCA_048355355.1 Christensenellaceae bacterium
TTTCGGCATCTGCCTGGGGCATCAGCTGCTGGCCCTGGCCATGGGGGCCGACGCGGAAAAGCTGAAATACGGCCACAGAGGCTCTAACCACCCCGTAAAGGATTTGAAGAAGGACAGGGTGTACATTACGTCCCAAAACCACGGCTACGCCATTGTGGAGAAGTCCCTGCCCAAAAACGCAGAGGTGACCCATATCTCCATGAACGACGGCACGATTGAGGGATTGCGGTATACGGACAGGCCGGTGTTCTCCGTCCAGTTCCATCCGGAGGCATCCCCCGGGCCGGAGGATACGGCCTATCTCTTTGACGAATTTGTGGCCCTTATGAAAGCAGGTGAATGACCATGCCATTAGACAAATCCATCAAAAAAGTGCTTGTGGTGGGCAGCGGCCCCATCATCATCGGGCAGGCGGCGGAGTTTGACTACGCAGGCACCCAGGCATGCCGCGCCCTCCGGGAGGAGGGCATTGAGGTGGTTCTGGTGAACTCCAACCCGGCCACCATTATGACCGACCGGGAGATGGCGGACAAGCTCTATATTGAGCCGCTCAACGCAGAGGTCGTGAAAAACATTATCCGCAAGGAAAAGCCGGACTCCATGCTGGCCACGCTGGGCGGCCAGACGGGCCTGAACCTGGCCATGGAGCTCTATGAGCAGGGCTTTTTGCAGGAGCAAAACGTGCGTCTGCTGGGCACCAACATCGACTCCATCAAAAAGGCGGAGGACCGGGAGGCGTTCAAGGAGACCATGGAGGCCATTGGCGAGCCGGTTATCGACAGCGTCATCGTAAATACGGTAGAGGAGGCGCTGGACTTTGCCAAGGAGGTGGGCTATCCCCTCATCGTCCGCCCGGCCTATACCCTGGGCGGCACAGGCGGCGGCATTGTCAACAACGACGAAGAGATGAAGGAGACGGGGCACTCCGGCCTTCAGGCCAGCCTGGTGCATCAGTGCCTCATTGAGAAGTGCGTGGCGGGCTATAAGGAAATCGAGTTTGAAGTGCTGCGGGATGGAAAGGGCAACTGCATCACCGTTTGCAGCATGGAAAATATTGACCCAGTGGGCATCCATACGGGGGACAGTATCGTCACAGCCCCGGCCCAGACCCTCAGGGACAAGGAATACCAGATGCTGCGGAGCGCGGCTATCCGCATTATCAACGCTCTCGGCATAGAGGGCGGCTGCAATGTCCAGTACGCGCTCGATACAGAGTCCATGCAATATTACCTCATCGAGGTAAACCCCCGGGTGAGCCGGTCGTCGGCCCTGGCCTCTAAGGCGACGGGGTATCCCATTGCAAAAATCTCTGCCAAAATAGCCATTGGCTATGGGCTGGATGAAATTGTAAACGGGGTGACGGGCAAGACCTACGCCTGCTTTGAGCCGACGATTGACTATGTGGTCATGAAATTCCCCAGATGGCCCTTTGATAAGTTCACCACGGCAGACAAGGCCCTGGGCACCAAGATGAAGGCCACGGGCGAGGTCATGGCAATCGGATGGAACTTTGAGGGAGCGCTTTTGAAGGCGGTTCGCTCTCTGGAGCTGGGCATGGATAGCATGGAGAGCAAGTTCGTCGTGAATTTGGATAAGGAGCAGCTCATGAAGCGGATTGCTCAGCAGGATGACGAGCGGCTGTTCCTCATTGCCCAGGCTATCCGCATTGGTGTGACGCTGGAGGAAATTCACGACCTGACGAAAATAGACTACTTCTTCTTAAGGAAGATTGAAAAAATCGTAAGGCTGGAGGAGGAGCTGAAGGGGGAAACTCTGGAGAGCCTCTCGAAGAGCAAGCTGCTGACCGCCAAACGCATGGGTTTTGGAGACAGCGCCATTGCCCGCTTCCTGGGGACGGGGGAAAAGGAGCTTCGCGTGGCCCGCAAGGAAATGGGGATTCTGCCCTCCTACCGAATGGTAGATACCTGCTCCGCAGAGTTTGAGGCGGTGAGCCCCTACTATTACTCCACCTATGGCGAGGAAAACGAGGCGCGGCCCTCGGAAAATAAGACTGTGGTTGTCCTGGGGAGCGGCCCGATTCGCATCGGCCAGGGGGTAGAGTTCGACTACTGCTCGGTTCACAGCGTTTGGGCCCTGAAAAAACGGGGATTTGACACGGTAATTGTCAACAACAATCCAGAGACTGTGTCCACGGATTTTGACACGTCGGATCGCCTCTACTTTGAGCCGCTGACGCCGGAGGATGTGCTGAATGTGCTGGAGCAGGAGCAGCCCTTTGGGGTGGTGGTTCAGTTTGGCGGGCAGACTGCCATTAAGCTGGCGAAATCCGTGGCAGATGCGGGATACCGAATTTTAGGTACTCAGCTCAAGGATATCGACGCAGCCGAGGACCGGGAGATTTTCGACGAGGTGCTGGAATCCCTGGGTGTGGCCCGGCCAAAGGGCTTGACCGTGTTTACGGAGGACGAGGCGGTCCAGGCGGCGGAGGAGCTAGGATATCCCGTGCTGGTACGGCCCTCCTACGTGCTGGGAGGCCAGGGCATGGAAATTGCCTATACAGAGGCTAACATCCGGGAGTATATGCGGATTATCGGCCGCCAGGAGCAGGAGCATCCCATTCTGGTGGATAAATACATGATGGGCAGGGAGGTTGAGGTGGACGCCGTTTCCGACGGAGAGGACATCCTCATCCCCGGCATTATGGAGCACATTGAGCGGGCTGGCGTCCATTCGGGAGACAGTATCTCCGTATATCCCCCGCCGACCCTTTCCAAAAAGCGGATGGAGGAGATTACGGACGTGACCCATAAGCTGGCCCAGGCTTTGCACATTAAGGGACTGATGAACATTCAGTACGTCATCTCCAACGAGAAGCTTTACGTCATCGAGGTAAACCCGCGGGCCAGCCGGACCGTCCCCTATATCAGCAAGGTGACGGGCGTGCCCTTTATCGATCTGGCCATTGACGCGGCGCTGGGCAAAAAAGTGAAGGATTTGGGCTGCGGAACCGGGCTGTATCCCACAGGGGATATTTTCGCCGTGAAGGTACCTGTGTTCTCCTTTGAGAAGCTGCCGCAGGTGGAGGTGAGCCTTGGGCCGGAGATGAAGTCCACCGGCGAGGTGCTGGGCGTATCCAGAGACTACAACGAGGCAGTTTTGAAGGGCCTGCTGGGGGCCGGGGTCAACGTGCCATACGATGGCGGCAAGGTCATCATGACCATTGCGCCCAACGACAAGGCAGAGAGCGTGCCCATCGGCGCAGTGCTGGACTATCTGGGCTTTGAGATTTACGCCACAGAGGGAACGGCAAACTATCTGAACTTTAACTTTGTGGCCGCCAACAAAATAGACGGACTGGGCAGCGAGGGCTATAATATTAAGGATTTGATTGAAAGCGACGAGGTCAAGCTGATTATCAATACGCCCACCAGAGGCCGCAGCCCCATGAACGACGGCTTTAAAATCAGGCGGATGGCAGTGGAGCGGCGGATTCCCTGCCTGACCTCTCTCGACACGGCAAAGGCCCTGGTTCACTGCCTCAAGCTGAGAAAGGGACCGGGAGACCTGGAGCCCATCGATATGCAGGAGATTTGATATGGAGAGACATTTTACAGGAACAGTGGCTTCCAACAGCCAGATTGCCAGAGACACCTTTCTGATGGCCATCCAGCTCCCGAGGGAGGTGGCTTTGGCGGTGCGGCCGGGGCAGTTTATCCACATTGCCGTGCCGTCCTCAGATGCCCGGATTTTGCGACGCCCCATTAGCGTCAACTATGTAGACCGGGCGGCGGGCACCGTTCACATTGCCTATGCCGTAGTAGGGGGCGGCACGGAGCTGCTCTCCCGCTGCGGGGCGGGCACAAAGCTGGATATTGTCGGCCCGCTGGGTAAGGGGTTTGTGCTGCGACCGGAGCATAAGACCGTCTGGCTGGTAGGGGGTGGCATCGGCTGCGCACCTCTGCTGACTCTGGCGGAGGACAGACAGCGGGCGTACACGGCTTTTCTCGGCTTTAAATCAGAGGAGTACGCTTATGAGACGGATGCCTTTGAGCGGTTTTGCAAAAAGGTGCTGGTCTCTACAGACGACGGCTCGATGGGCGCCCACTGCTTTGTCACCGATTTGGTAAAAAGACGGCTGGAGGCGGAAAAGCCCAGCGTGATACTGGCCTGCGGGCCTACGCCTATGCTGCGGGCGCTGAAGCAGGTCTGGCAGGAGGCCGGCGGAGATATGGAGGTGCAAGTCTCCCTGGAGCAGCGCATGGGCTGCGGCACAGGAGGATGCTACACCTGCACCTGCGCTGTAGGCGGCTCTATGAAGCGGGTATGCACAGACGGGCCTGTGTTTGACATTTCGGAGGTAGCGCTATGAGGGCAATCGGCAGAAAAATAGAGAACCCGGCAGAGGTGATGGAGCGGCAGGCCGTAGAGGCAGCGGAGCAGCTGGCTGAGCAGGTAGCGCTGGAGCTGGACTGGCCAGAGCTGCGGGTGAAAATCGCAGGCGTCGAGCTGAAAAACCCGGTGATTGCCGCTTCGGGCACTTTTGCCTTTGGCCTGGAGTATGAGGATTATTTCGACGTATCTAAAATTGGCGGCATGTCCTTAAAGGCGCTGACGCCGGAGCCGCGGAAGGGCAACAGCGGCGTCCGCATTGCTGAGACGCCTAGCGGCATCATGAACTCCGTGGGCCTGCAAAACCCGGGTGTGGATGCCTTTATTGGAGACATCTTGCCGAAAATCGCCCATATTGACACAGTGAAAATTGCCAATGTGGCGGGGAAAACCAGAGAGGACTATTTTGAAGTCATCGATAAGCTGAACCATACGGACATTGACATGTACGAGCTCAACGTGTCCTGCCCCAATGTAAAGGAGGGCGGCGTGGCCTTTGGAACGGACGAGGAAAGCCTGTTTAAAATCGTCTCCGGCGCAAAGGTGCATGCCCAGAAGCCCTTGATTGTGAAGCTTTCGCCCAATGTGACCAATATCGCCAACATGGCTCTGGCCGCAGAGGACGCGGGGGCAGACGCCGTTTCTCTGGTGAATACCTTTACGGCCATGGCCATAGACGTCAAAACCAGGCGGCCTGTGCTGGGCAATGTGACAGGGGGGCTTTCCGGCCCATGCATCAAGCCCATTGCGCTCAGGATGGTGCACGATGTGTATAAAGCGGTGAACATCCCCATCATCGGCATGGGCGGCATTATGACGGGGACGGACGCCGTGGAGTTTCTGCTGGCAGGGGCCAGCGCGGTCATGGTGGGCACGGCGAACATTGCATCGCCGGACGCAATGCTTTCCATTATCGACGGAATTGAGGAATATCTGGCTGAGGCGGGCATGAGCAGCGTTTCGGAGCTGACTGGCGCCCTGGTTTATGGAGAATAGGAAAAGGAGAAATGCCATTATGATGACAAAAGAGGAAGTAATCGCGATTTTAAAGGAAAAGGAAGCCATGCTGGAGGGTCACTTCCTGCTGACCTCCGGGCGCCATTCGGATCGATACATGCAGTGCGCCAAGCTGTTCCAGTATGCGGATGTTTCGGAGAAAATCTGTAAGGACCTGGCGGAACACTTCGCCGGCGTTGATATTGACATTGTGGTGGGGCCGGCCATTGGCGGCATCATCATGGCCTACGAGATGGGCCGGCAGCTGGGCGTGAAAAACATCTTTGCCGAGCGGGAAAACGGGCAGATGACCCTCAGGCGGGGCTTTGCCGTAGAGAAGGGCATGAAGGCCCTGGTCTGCGAGGATGTGGTCACCACGGGCGGCTCTGTAAAGGAAGTAATTAAGCTGCTTCAGGACGCGGGCGCTGAGGTGGTTGGCGTAGGCGCGGTGGTAGACCGCTCCAACGGAAAGGTGGATTTCGGCGTTCCCTTCAAGGCCGTGCTGTCTATGGAAGTAGTGTCCTATGAGCCCGAGGAGTGCCCCCTCTGCAAGAGCGGCATCCCTGCGGTGAAGCCAGGCAGCCGGAATTTGAAATAGGTGAAGCTATGAGCATACTGGTAACGGGCGGAACGGGCTATATCGGCTCTCATACCTGCGTGGAGCTGATTCAGGCAGGCTACGATGTGGTCATTCTGGACGACCTCTCCAACTCAAAGGCCGAGGTAGTGGACAAAATCGAGAAGATTACGGGAACGCGGCCGGTCTTCTATGAGACGACCATGATGGACTTGGAGGGTGTCCGGCAGATTTTCCGGGAAAACCGCATTGACGCGGTGATTCACTTTGCCGGCTTTAAGGCCGTTGGAGAATCCGTGGCAAAGCCCCTCATGTACTACTCCAACAACATCACAGGTACCCTGCATATTTTGCAGGCCATGGAGGAGGCAGACTGCCGGGAA
>DBGCIZ010000239.1:0-19683 GCA_048355355.1 Christensenellaceae bacterium
GGCAGGCTTGTTGCCAGCCGTGGCCGTATCGCCCTTAAAGCCCGGCTCTGTCTCCGTCACCGTCAGCTCTACAAAGTTCGGCGGCTCCACAGAGAACGCCTCTCCCTTGAAGAACTTGATGGTCACGTTCATATTTTCCGTCACATAGGCCAGCGCATCTTCCACCTTGTCTTTATTCAGGGGAAGCTGGTCATAGGTTTCATTGTCCATGAAATAGTAGAGCTCGCCGTCGGAATAGAGATACTGCATCTCCTTCCGCTCCACCATCGCCCTGGGGAACTTCTCCGTGGGGCTGAAGCTCTTTTCCAGCACGTTGCCCGTCATGACATTTTTAATCTTCGTGCGCACAAAGGCCGCGCCCTTCCCCGGCTTTACATGCTGAAAATCCACAACCATCCATACCTGCCCGTCGATTTCGATGGTCAGGCCCTTTTTAAACTCACCAGCAGATACCATATTTACCTCCGTCAAACGATTATCAGTTCTTTTGTCGCAGTATAGAAGTTCTCGCAGCCGTTTTCCGTCACGGCCACAAAATCCTCTATGCGGACGCCGCCCTTCTTCGGCAGATAGATGCCAGGCTCAATGGTAATGACCATATTCTCCTTCAGCATATCCTGGGACGTTTTCGAAACCGTAGGCGCCTCGTGAATATCCACGCCAACGCCGTGACCCGTGCTATGGCCAAAATACTTGCCATAGCCTGCATTTTCAATGAAGGAGCGGGCCGCTTCGTCCACCTCACTGCATTCCTGCTCTGCGCGGACTGCCGCCAGAGCTGCCTCCTGGGCAAGCTTAACAGTATTATACACCACCTGAAGCTTCTGTTCAAGCCCTGAAATCGCCACTGTTCTGGTAAAATCGGTGCACTGGCCCTCCAGCTTCACGCCAAAATCCATGGTCAGCAGGTCCCCCGGCTCCAGCTTCCGCTCGGTAATGGGCGCGTGGGGCATGGCGCTGTTCTCTCCGCTGGCCAGAATGGGCCGGAAGGAGGGCTCTACCCCTGCCTTGTTCATAAAGTAAATCAGCTCCGCGTAGAGCTCGCGCTCTGAAACCCCTGGTTTGATATACTTCAGCAGATGCTCAAAGGCGTCCTCTGTAATTTTGGCGCCTCTCCGCATCCGCTCCAAATCCTCTGGCGTTTTGATGGCCCGCAGCTGGCGCATGGCGCCGTCTATATCCGCATAGCGGATGAACCAGCTTTTTTCAAAGTCCTCAAAGAGCTGCAGGGTAACGTAGCTCCGCTCAATGGCCAGCGTCCTGATTTTCCGCTTGGACATGAGCCCATCCAAATAGGCCAGCCGCTCCGCTGCCGTCGTCTCCTCAATGGAGAACCGTTCCCCCGCCTCCTGCTCCGCCTGCTCTGTATACCGGGAATCCGTCACCAGATAGGCGTGGTGCATGGTGACCAGAACCTCCGCGCTATCTCCGGAAAAGCCGGTCAGCCATGTGACGTTGGAAGGGTTCGCCAGAAGAACGCCTTCCACTCCGTTTTGCTCCATATATGCACGCAATGCCTCTAACTTATCCATTCGACTCTCCTTTCGCTGTTTTTGGCGCTTTTCTTCCGGCCTTCCGCCGGATTACGCCCAATACCGTAGATGTCAACGCCTTAAACGCAGCCGTCCGCATAAAGAACAGTATAATAATCGCATTCGGCACAATCAGGCAAATAAACAGCTTGACGATAAACGTGCCAATCGTATTCACAGGCAGCAGGTCGCAGGCAGCCCTTGTGACCACGCAACACAGTATGGTCACTGCCAGATAAGCCAGATACTTGGTGAAATAGGGCCATACGCTCCGCTTAAACCCGTGTTTGAACAAAATCATCGGCTCCATCCAGAACAGGCTCGCAATCATGCTGACCGCCGTGCCGATAAAGACGCCCAAGATGCCGTAAGACGGCGCCAGCCAGATGGATATAATGATATTGAGGGCGGCCGCAATCATGGGCACATACCTGCCCTCCTTGAACACTCCCATGGGATCGCGGAAGGTGATGTTTACATTCCGCATACCCACCAGGTAGAAGTTCAGCACAATCAGCAGGACCACGTCCTCGCTCAACAGCATATCCTCCCCAATCCACAGGGTGATAAAGGGATTGAACAGGGACCAGAAGCAGGCCGAGGCAAAGCCAAACATCCAGAAGTTGCCGAAATAGACGATGTTATAGGCCTGGTATTTCTTCTCGTCCGACTCCACTGCCGAAAGATTGCCGATGCTTGCCGTAATGGCATGGAACACCTGCTGCAGCAGGTTCTTGATGGTCGTCGTCAGCAGCAAATAGTTGGAGTATATGCCCGCCGCCACAATATCTACCATCGCCGAGATGACGATGCTGTCCGTCCCGTTGATGATCACCTGGCCGACCCGGTAAAATACCATGGAGCGCACATTTTGAAACACCTTCTTGCGCTCCCGCTGCTTGAGCCGCATTTTATTTTTCCCTTTAATATATGGGAACATGCGGTTTGCAATAATCATGGTGATGATATTTTGCAGCATATTGGTGCCCACCTGGATGGACAGGGTCAGCACATAGTTCTTGGTCAGCACCATCATGAGCATCTGAAGGCCGTAACAGAGGATGGACGTGGAGTATACCACGTTGGTCACAATATAGTTCTTCTGGTGCGCCGTTATCAGCGTTCCCTTATAGGACAGGAAGTAGCTGGATGCCGTGTTGAGCACAAAGAGAAGGAAGATAATCTCTAAATCGGGGATGTCCTGATCCGTCTTGACAAACACGTCCAGGAACGGCGTCATCGCCAGGCCCATGCCGATAATCACCAGGCCGATGGTCCGATAGGCCGAAGCGTACATATTCATCAGCGCCTGGATTTTCTGCCTGTCTCCCACAGCGATCGGCTTGTAAAGCGAATAGATGATGGCCGTTCCCACGCCAAGGTCTGCAAGGGAAAATACCATGAGAATATTTGTAAAAAGGCCGTTTACGCCAAGATACTCCGCCGGGAGTGTATTGACGAAAACGGTTCTCATCAGAAAGCTCATCAGGATATTTAGTATTTGACCGCCTAGGCCAAACACGATATTTTTCATGGAGTTCTTTGCTCTATCCAAAATCCGACATCCTTCCCGTGGTTCCACACCCTCCCTATTTTACCCAAACAAAACGAAAAAAGCAACAATTTGGGGTTAACATTCGTTAAAATAGGCCACTCTTCACAAATTGGTCAAGATTTTTTTACAGCTGCACCGTCTCCATAGCAAAAAAAAGACAGGCGATTGCCCATCTTTGAAATACGAACCTGAACGCCTTAACTGCGCAAAACATCCAAGCCCGCTCATGGTGGGAACAACAGGGCTCGAACCTGTGACCCCCTGCTTGTAAGGCAGGTGCTCTCCCAGCTGAGCTATGCTCCCATATTGGTGACCCCTAGGAGAATCGAACTCCTGTTACCGCCGTGAAAGGGCGATGTCTTAACCGCTTGACCAAGGGGCCATTCTCAAAGGTACGTGCTATATCTTACACGATAGCGCGCACCTTTGTCAAGTCTTTTTCACAAATTTCTTTCAAAACCGCCGCGTTTTTTAGAGGTATTTTCCGTACCTCCTGCGGAATATGATGATATACCCCACCACCATCACCAACAAAATGCCAATGGTAATCAGGCCGATCATGCTGGAAAAATCGCCAAACACCTTGAAATATTCAATGGCGCTGCCCGCAATCATAATGGGGCCGGCAATGAGCAAAAATTTCCGCATTAAAGCATTGGCCTCTGCCTGAATTTTTTTGGGGTAGTCGTTTTTATAGGCGGCCCCCTTCCCAGTGATTCCGGCATACAGCGCGTATATGCCAATCACCAGGTTAAAGATAATCATAAAGTCCATCGTACCTTCCATTTCTTCCTCCGTCACGCTTTTGTGATTTTTACGCCGTCTGGCGTGTCCTTTAGCTCATAGCCCTTTGCCTTGATTTCATCTCGCAGCTGGTCTGCCAGGGCCCAGTTCTTTGCCTTTCTGGCCTCTGTGCGGGCGTTTGCCATGTCGATAATCTCCTGGGGGATCTCCTCTGCCGCTCTTAGCAAGCCCAGCACATCCAGCAGCTCCTCCAGCCCCTGGAGCAGCGTCCTGGCCTCTGCCGCATCGCCGCCCTCTGCAAAGGCGGTATTCAGCTCCTTCACCAGCTCAAACACCACGCCAATGGCGTCCGCCGTGTTCAAATCGTCGTCCATCGCGTCGCAGAACCGCTTTCGATAGCTCTCCAGCTCTACGCCGCTGGGCGCTGCCTGCCTGCCCTGCTCCGCCACAAAGCGAAGGTTCTCCCGGCAGTTGTCAATCCGCTCCAGCGCCTTCACAGATTGCTCCAGCAAATCTGCGGAGAAGTTGATTGGGCTTCTATAGTGGGAGGACAGCATAAACAGCCGGACTGCCAGCAGGTCAAATTCCTTGGAGATATCCCGCACAGTAAAGAAATTCCCCTTGGATTTGCTCATCTTCACGCCGTCGATGTTGATGTATCCATTGTGCATCCAGTAATTGGCGAAGGGCTTTCCCGTGGCGCCCTCGCTCTGGGCAATCTCATTGTCGTGATGGGGAAATTTCAAATCCTGGCCGCCGCCGTGAATGTCAAAGGTCTCCCCCAGATATTTCTGGCTCATGGCGCTGCACTCAATGTGCCAGCCCGGCCTGCCTGGGCCAAAGGGGCTCTCCCAGAAGGGCTCCCCCTCCTTTTTCGCCTTCCAGAGGGCGAAATCCATGGGGTCCTGCTTGCCGTCGTTAATGTCAATTCTGGCGCCCAGCTTCAAATCCTCTAAATCCTGGCCGGAAAGCCTTCCGTAATGCTCAAAGCTGGCCACCTTGTAATAAACGTCCCCGTTTTCCGCCACATAGGCATGGCCCTTTTCAATCAGGGTCGAAATCAGGCTGATAATATCCGAAATGTGCTCCGTCGCCTTGGGGTGATAGGTTGCCTTCTTCACGTTCAGGCCCCCTGCATCTTTGAAGTACTCGGCGATAAACCGCTCCCCCAGTTCCTTGACGGTGATGCCCTCCTCGTTGGCGGCTTTAATCATCTTGTCGTCAATATCCGTAAAGTTCTGGACAAAGGTCACCTCAAAGCCGCGGTATTCCAAATACCTCCGCAGTGTGTCAAACACCACCAGCGGCCTTGCGTTCCCGATGTGGATATAGTTATAAACCGTCGGCCCGCAGGCGTAAATTCCCACCTTGCCTGGGCAGAGCGGAACAAATTCCTCTTTCGTCTTTGTGAGCGAATTGAAAATTTTCAAATTGATATGTCCTCCATCCTTCCATGCATCCTATTTTCATTATATCGGCGCGCAGAAAAAAAGTCAACGCAGCGCGGCAAACCTATCCGAGCTCCCGAAGCTGGAAGTCCAGATAGTCGCAAGAGGTCAACAGATACTCCACGCCATTCATGGAAAAATCGCTGTATGGCGCCCGGCCTGGCCCCTGCCCGTGAATATGGCCGTATACCACGGTACGGACGCCGTATTCCTCCATCAGCGCCGTATACTCCGTGGGCTGCCGGTTCCCCTGAAAGGGGGGATAGTGGGTCATGAATAGAATGTCGCCGCCCAGCTTTTTTGCGCAATCCAGAGAAAGCCTGGCGCGAATCAGCTCTCGCTTGTAAATCTTGGCGTCCTCCTCCGTAAAGCCGGCGTCCCCCGGCTGCTTCCAGCCCCGGCCGCCTGCCACCGCCACTTCCCCCAGAAGGGCAGCGTCGTTTTGCAGAAAAAGGCAGTCCTCTCCCATCAGCTGCCTGGTCTTGTTGAGAGAACCGTGCCAATAGTCGTGATTTCCCTTGATGAACAGCTTTTTCCCCGGCATGGCCTTGACCGCCGCCAAATCCGGCGCAAATTCCTCGTAATTCATGGCCCAGCTAATGTCCCCCGCGATGAGGACGGCGTCCTCTGGGCCTACCCTTGACTGCCAGTCCCGGGCGATTTTTTCCCAATGGCCCCGCCAGTTGTCCCCAAAGATGTCCATAGCCTTGGGCTTAGCCAGAGAGAGATGCAAATCTGAAATGGCGAATCGCCTCAAGCCTCCGCCTCCCCTCCGACATAGCCCTCCAGCAGGGCCAGAAGCTGCTCCTTGCCGTAGCCATCCGCCGAGGAAAGGGGCACAATCTCATAGGCAAAGGAGCTTTGAATTTGCCGCCGCAGCCTCTGGCACTCGTTCTTCCGCTTGGATTTTGCAATCTTATCTGCCTTGGTGGCGCCTACAATATAGGGGATTGCATAGTATTCCACAAAATGCAGCATGGTCATGTCGTCCGCCGTAGGCTTGTGGCGGATATCCATGAGAATCAGGACGCACTTCAAATGCTCTGCCGCCTCAAAATACCCCTGCATCATTCTGTCCCAGCTCTGCTTCTCCTCCTTGGAGACCCGGGCAAAGCCATAGCCCGGCAAATCCACCAGATAAAAGCTTTTGTTGATGAGAAAGTAGTTGACCAATCTGGTCTTTCCCGGCTGCTTGGAAACCCTGGCCAGCTTGCCGTTGTTTGTCAGCATATTGATGAGGGAGGATTTCCCCACGTTGGACTTCCCCACAATGGCAATCTCCGGCAGTCCCTGGTTAAAATAATCCTCTCCTCGCTTCAGGCTGCGGACGAATTCGCAGTGTTTTACAATCATGCCCCGTCCTCCATCAGCGCCAGCTCCAGCACCTGCTCAAAGGAGGCCACGGGCCGGTAGTCCACCTGCTTTTTCACATCCCGCGGAATCTCCTCCAAATCCTTCTGGTTGCCCTCGGGGATGATAATGGTGCGGATGCCTGCCCGCAGCGCGGCCAGTGTCTTTTCCTTCAGCCCGCCGATGGGCAAAACCCGCCCCGTCAGGGTAATCTCCCCCGTCATGGCAACGTCGCAGCGGACCTTTCTCCCCGTCAGGGCCGAGGTCACTGCCAGGGCCATGGTAATGCCGGCGGAGGGGCCGTCCTTGGGGATAGCCCCCTCGGGGACATGGACATGAATATCCCGCTCCTTATAAAATTCCTCGTCTATCTGCAAAGCCCCGGCCATATGGCGCACCAGGGAGAGGCCCGTCATGGCACTCTCCTTCATAACGTCGCCCAGCTGGCCCGTCAGCTCTATCTTGCCCGTTCCCTCCATGGCAACGGCCTCCACCGGCAGCGTTGTGCCTCCTGCGCTTGTCCAGGCCAGGCCGTTGACCACGCCCACCTGGTTCTCCCTGGATACCATGGTGTCCATATACCGCGGGATGCCCAGGAACTTTTTCAGGTTTCGCCTGCGGATGGTGACGGGCTTGCCTGTCTCCATATACTGCCGGGCGCCCTTGCGGCAGGCCTCCGCAATGACTCGCTCCAGAGAGCGGACGCCGCTTTCCCCCGTATAGCCCACAATCATATCTGAAAGCGCGCTCTGGTCGATTTTCAGCAGCTCCGGGGTCAGGCCGTTTTCCTTCAGCTGCTTGGGAATCAGATGGCGAAGGGCAATCTGCTCCTTTTCATAGGTAGTGTAACCGGAAAGCTCAATGACCTCCATCCTGTCGTACAAGGGCGCGGGGATGGCGCCGATGTCGTTGGCCGTCGTGACGAACATGACCTCGGAAAGGTCAAACTCAATGTCCAGATAGTGGTCCCGAAATTCGGAGTTGATTTCGCTATCCAGCACCTCCAGCATGGCGGAGGCCGGGTCCCCCTTGAAATCGCTGCTCATCTTGTCTATCTCGTCCAACAGAAACAGGGGGTTCATGGTTCCTGCCTGCTTCACACCGGAGACAATCCGCCCCGGGATGGCGCCGATATAGGTTCGCCTGTGGCCGCGGATTTCCGCCTCGTCCTTTACGCCGCCCAGGGACATACGGACAAACTTCCTGCCCAGAGCCCTGGCGATAGACTTGGCAATAGAGGTCTTTCCCACTCCCGGCGGGCCTGCAAAGCATAGAATCGGCCCACGCATATCCTTTTTCAGCTTGCAGACGGCCAGATATTCGATGACCCGCTCCTTCACCTTTTTCAGGCCATAGTGGTCCTCATCTAAAATGCGCTGCGCCCGCTCCAAATCCAGGTTGTCCTCCGTGTACTCCCCAAAGGGCAGGGAGGTCACCCATTCCAGATAGGTTCGCGCCACATTGTATTCCGGCGCGCTGGAGTTCATGCGGGTCAGACGGGAATACTCCTTTTCCAGCTTTTCCACCGACTCTTTCGGCAGGGGCAGGGCAGAAATCTTCTTTTTAATCTGCTCCAGCTCCTCGTTATCCCTCTCATCCTCGCCCAGGCTGGCCTGAATCGCCCGCATCTGCTCCCGCAGATAGTGCTCCTTCTGGACCTTCTCCATCTGCTTGCGCATGCGCAGAGAGATTTCCCGGTCGATAGCGGCGATGTTCAACTCCCGGTCCGTGAAGCGAATCAACTTCTCGTACCGCTCAATCACATCCACCGTCTCCAGAATATCCTGCTTGTCCTCCGTCTTTTTCATCAGGTTGACGGCAATTGTGTCCGCCAGCTTGGATGGAGAGGAGATTTCCGATATGGCAATAATGGCCTCCTGGGTCACGTTGCCCGTGGCGGAGCCATATTCCTCATATCGCTCCATCAGGGCCCGCATGTACGCCTCTGCCCGCTCATTCTTGGGGATTTCCTCTTCGATGTTTTCCACCTGGACCTCGTAATACTCTCCCTGGTGAAATTCCAGAATTTTTGCCCGGTAGAGCCCCTCAATCAGCACGCGCACCGCATCCCCCGGCAGCTTGAGAATATGCCGCACCCGGGCCACCACCCCAACCTGGTAGATATCCTCCTGGCTGGGCAGCTCCATGCGCAAGTCTCTCTGAGCCGCCAGAAAGACCATTCTGTCCGTCTCCATGGCCCGCTCCAGCGCCTTGATGGAGACATCTCTCGCCGCCTCAAAGTTCAAAACCGTATGAGGGAACACCACCAGGCCCCGCAGGGCCACCATAGGCAGGCTCTCTCTGGCTGGCGTCTCCACCTCCGTCAGTCTATTTTCAGTATGCTCCATACCTCTTTCCAACCTTTCTATATTTCCAAAATATAGCCCTTTCATTATACAATATTTTACCCCGCAGCACAATAACGCGCCGAAGATTCCCCCCTGCGTTAGGGTTCCCAGCTCCGGGCGGGACGATACTGCGCTTTTCCCGTGACGACAAGAGACGGCGTTTCAAACGCCGCCCTTGTCTTTTCGCCTTGTCAACACAAAATTTTGAAATCAATGAAGGAGAAAACCATGAAAAAAATGGTACATCTCTCGTTGCATCTTTATCATAATCCCCATTTGTGAAGTATGCGTGTCCAATCTGTGTAAAAATTGTGAAAACTGAAAGGGCTGCCTCCCTGTGAGGCAGCCCGACTTTCCCGCCCCTCAGCTTTCGCCTCCGGCAGCGGGCAATGCTTCCACTTCTCCGGCAATGAGCCTTGGCTTTTCCTTAGCCCGAATAGACGCCGGCGTAATGATACACTTCTTAATATCATCTCTCGAGGGCACGTCGTACATCACATCCATCATCGCTGCCTCTACAATAGAGCGCAGCCCTCTGGCGCCCGTGTTCCTCTCCAGGGCCAGCTTAGCGATTTCGCTCAGGGCCTCCTTCTCAAACTCCAGCTCCACGCCATCCATCTCAAACAGCTTTGCATACTGCTTGGTCAGGGCGTTCTTGGGCTCCGTCAAAATGCTGACCAGCGCCTTTTCGTCCAGCTGGTTCAGCGTGACTACCACAGGCACCCTGCCCACAAATTCGGGAATCAGGCCGTATTTCAGCAAGTCCTCCGGCTGCAGCTGTTCGTAAAGAGCGGAGGTATCCTTCTCCTTTTTGGACTGGACATCCGCGCCGAAGCCCATGGTCTTTTTGCCGATTCTGTTTTCAATCACCGTATCCAAACCGCCAAAGGCGCCGCCGCAGATAAACAGAATGTTTGTGGTGTCAATCTGCAAAAACTCCTGATGGGGGTGCTTCCGCCCGCCCTGAGGCGGCACGCTGGCCACAGTTCCCTCCAAAATTTTCAGAAGGGCCTGCTGCACGCCCTCGCCGGAAACGTCCCTGGTAATGGAGGGATTGTCGCTCTTTCTGGCGATCTTATCAATCTCGTCGATATAGATGATGCCCCGCTGGGCCTTTTCAATGTCGTAATCCGCCGCCTGAATCAGCTTCAGCAGAATATTTTCCACATCCTCGCCTACGTAGCCCGCCTCTGTGAGCGAGGTGGCGTCTGCGATGGCAAAGGGCACCTTTAAAATCCGCGCCAGCGTCTGCGCCAGCAGGGTCTTTCCGCAGCCCGTCGGCCCCAGCATGAGGATATTGCTCTTGGAAATCTCTACGTCCGACTTTACCTCTCTGGTGCTGATGCGCTTATAGTGGTTATATACTGCCACGGCCAGATACTTTTTCGCCTTCTCCTGCCCTACCACATAGTCGTCCAGGGTGGCGACGATTTCCGCCGGCTTGGGGATATCCTTTAAATCCGCGACAATGTCCTCAACATTGTCCTCCTCGATGATTTCGCGGCAAAGCTCCACGCACTCGTCACAGATAAACACCCCAGGCCCCGCGATAATGCGGCGAACCTGCTCCTGGTATTTTCCGCAGAAGGAGCACTTTACCAACTTGTTCTCGTCGTCTTTATAACTCATCTTTCACCTCAACCGCTTTATCTCGGCTGGATTACCTGGTCAATCAAGCCGTACTCGCACGCTTCCTCGGCGGACATGTAGTTGTCTCTCTCCGTGTCTGCCGCCACCTGCTCCACATCCTGGCCTGTCTTTTCCGCCAAAATCCGGTTCATCTTCTCCTTGATTTTGAGAATCTGCTTTGCCTGGATGGCGATATCCGTGGCCTGGCCCTTCGCGCCGCCCAGAGGCTGGTGAATCATAATCTCGCTGTTGGGCAGCGCCTTCCGCTTGCCCTTGGCGCCGGCAGCCAGCAAAAACGCACCCATGGACGCCGCCATGCCCACGCAGATGGTGGATACGTCGCATTTGATGTACTGCATCGTGTCGTAAATCGCCATGCCCGCCGTCACTGAGCCGCCGGGGCTGTTAATATACATGGCAATATCCTTGTCAGGGTCCTGGGCCTCCAGAAAAATCAGCTGTGCCACGACGATGTTGGCCGTCAGGTCGTCAATCTCCCCGGAGAGGAAGATAATCCTGTCCTTCAGGAGCCTGGAGTATAAATCGTAGGACTGCTCTCCCCGGTTGGTCTGCTCTATGACAATTGGTACATATGCCATTTTTTCCTCAACTCCTTACCTTATACTATGCGCCATGTTGCGCATCCGTAAATGTTTTATTCCTGGGGCGCAGTCTCTTCCGCCTCTTTTTTGGCCTTTTTCTTTGCCGGCGCCTTCTTCTCCTCCTTCGGCGCGACAATCTTGGCTGCATCCACCAGCTTCTTCAGAAGCAGGTCATACTCTACTCTATCCTTGATGTAATCCCTGTCTCTGTCGGTCATCTTCTCTTTGTATTCCTCCACCTCGCGGCCCATGGCCTTTGCCACCTCGGCAATTTCCTTTTCCATATCCTCGTCGGTGACCTCTATCTTCTCCAAGTCGTGAATCTTGCCCAGAACCAGCTGAGATTTCACCTTCATCTCCGCAGAGGGGCGCATCTCCTCCTTGATGGCATCCAGGGTCGTTCCCATATACTGGAGGTACAAATCCATATTCAGCCCCTGGTAGCGGAGGTTATACTCCATCTCCTTCACCTGATAGTCCACCTGGTCGTCAATCATGCAGACGGGGATATCCATCTCGCTATCTTCAATAATCTTCTTGACCACAGCGTCCTCCAGATAGAGCTTCTGGTTTCTGTCGTGTCTCTCTTTCAGTTTAGACGTCAGGTCTGCTTTATATTCCTCCAAAGTGTCAAATTCGGAAATATCCTGGGCAAACTCATCGTCCAGCTCGGGCAGCTGCTTTTCCTTTACTGCCACCAGTTTCACCGCGAATACGGCCTCCTTGCCGGCCAGGTCGTCTGCCCGGTAGTCCTCGGGGAAGGTGACAGTAATGTCCTTCTCCTCGCCGATATTCATGCCCACCACCTGCTCTTCAAAGCCGGGGACAAACATGCCGCTGCCCAAATCCAGCGTCTGGGCCTCTGCGGTGCCGCCGTCGAACTTGACGCCGTCCACGCTGCCGGAATAGTCGATGATGACCTTATCGCCCATCTGGGCAGGCCGCTCCACATCGTCAAACCGGGCATTCTGCTCCCGCACCCGCTCCAGCTCTACGTTGACCCGCTCCTCGCTGAAGGGCTCCTCTTTGAATTCAACGGTCACGCCCATATAGTCCCCCAGCTTCACCTCCGGCTTCACGTAAACCTCGGCGGAGACCACTACCTCCGGCTCTACTGAAATCAGGTCCACATTTTCCGGCTTAGAAACCGCTTCGATTTTCTCTTCTGCGATGGCAAGCTCATAGGCCATGGGCAAAATCGTCTCAAAGGCGTCCTCAAAGAACACCTTGTCTCCATAATATTTTTCAATGATGGCCTTCGGCGCTTTTCCCCTTCTAAAACCGGGAATATTGAATTTACCCTTCAGCTTTTGGTAGGACTCCTTCATTGCCGCATCCATCAGGTCCTTCTGAATCGTAAATTCCACCTTAACCTTGTTTTTCTCGATTTCTGTTACAGTTGCCATCGTATTCCTCCAATTTATATTTAAATCTTTTGTAAGTCCTTTAAACACAAAACGACTTCTCCGCTTTCCGTTGCGAATATAGGCCAAGGTTAAGTTTATCACATAAAAACTCCCATGGCAAGCGGTTTTTCCAAGGTTTTGCGGCTTATTTTCCCCTTTCTTATTTACATTTTCTTAACATTTTGGCCCTCTACGCAGGCGCATCTATTTTCATGCATGAGCCTGTTCATTATAATAATGTAGGTTTTTGTCTTTTTTGCAGAGAGGCACAATCCGGTTATAAAAACCCGGCAGAGTGGGCATCATCGTGTTATATAGCATTTGCTATGAAACAATGAACCAAAGGAGAGCGTATGAAAACAAAGTTGACGAAACTGTTTGCAGCCGTGCTTGCTCTGGCCTGCCTTTTCTCCGTCTCCACCGTCGCCATGGCAGCGTCCTACTCTCAGGACGAAATCCTGCTGGCCCGGCTCATTCAGATGGAGGGCAGCTCCGCGTCAGACCGGACGGCTGTGGCGTCGGTAGTGCTCAACCGGCTGGAAAACACGGCGCGCTGGGGGGAGGATGACCTGGAAAGCGTCATCTATCAAAAGAACCAGTTCAGCGTGGTAAGCAGCAGCAAATTTTCCTCTCTCGACCCCAGCACGGAAAATCTAGAAATCGCAAGAGAGGTGCTGGAAAACGGCTCTACCCTGCCCCTGGGGGTGGAATTTTTCCGGGCGGAATCCAAGGGCAAGGGCGTGAAAAAGAGCGATGGCCTTTACTATTGGGGGAGCCACCCCTATTATCAGACCATCGGCAACACCAACTACTATTTTGCCACCAAGGAAGAATACAACGCCTGGGCTGAGGGCCGCGGCAGCAGCGAAGGCGGCCAGAGCATCAGCGAGAGCGGCGGCTCCGGCAGCACCCTGCGGCGCGGAGACTCCGGCTCTGATGTAAAGGCCCTGCAGCAGCTTCTTCAGGCGGCGGGCTACTCCCTCTCTGCCGACGGCGTCTTTGGCTCTGCCACAGAGCAGGCAGTCCGGCAGTTTCAGGCCAGGGAGGGTCTTGCGCAGGACGGCATTGCCGGCCCGGCCACCCTCGCCGCCTTGGAGGAGGAGGGGGACAGCGTCTTTACCCGTCTGCTGCGGAAGGGAAGCTCTGGCTCCGACGTGAGAGCCTTGCAGCGGCTTCTTCAGGAGGAGGGCTATTCCCTCTCTGCCGACGGCATTTTCGGCGCGGATACTGCCCAAACCCTGCGTCACTTCCAGGAGGATAACGGCCTTGCTGCCGACGGCATCGCCGGGCAGAATACCATTACGGCCCTGGGCGGCCGCTGGGACGGGACCAGCTATGCCTTTATCCGCCTTTTGAAGCAGGGCTGCACCGGCTCCGACGTAGAGCGGCTTCAGCAGCTGTTGAATGGCGAGGGCGCCTCTCTTGCAGTGGACGGCGTCTTTGGCTCTAAAACGCGTTCAGCAGTCCGCCAATATCAAGAGGCCCATAGCCTGACTGTAGACGGCATCGCCGGGAAAAACACCCTCGCCGCCCTGGGCGAAAGCTGGCGAGGCAGCAGCTTTTCCCGCCTGCTGCGGCAGGGCGCCAGGGGCAGCGACGTGACCAGCCTGCAGCAGCTTCTTCGCCTGGAGGGCTTCTCTCTGGCAGCGGACGGCGTCTTTGGCCCCGCTACAGAGGGGGCGCTGCGGCGCCTTCAGGCCAGGCGGGGCCTGACGCAGGACGGCATCGCCGGGCCCAAGACCATCTCTGCCCTGGGCGGAGGCTGGCAGAGCGCTTAGCCAGCCCGCCCCTTCCTGCATGGCTCGCTCCATGCAGGTTTTTTGTTTCCAGAATTTTTGCCTTTATTTTCAGCAATTTACTTGATAAACCCCTAAAAACAATGTAATATGTAATCTATACGGCACCTTGGCCGTGTTGAAAGCAGAGGCTTTTATGACGTTGAATTTAAGCGAGTTTTTTGAGGAAATTGGCTATTCGTTTCAGCAGGACGACCTGGCCCGGCTGGCCCTGACCCATTCCTCAACTGGCAAAAAGCAGAATAACGAGCGGCTGGAATTTCTGGGCGACGCCGTGCTGGAGCTGGTCTCTAGCCGGTATCTGTTTTTCAAGTTTCCGGACGATTCCGAGGGCAGCCTGACCAAGCGGCGCGCCCGTCTTGTTTGTGAGCCATCCCTGGCATGGTGGGCCAGAGGCCACGGCCTGGGCCGGTTTATCCGCCTGGGCAAAAGCGAGGAATTCTCCGGCGGCCGGGAAAAGGATTCCATTCTGTCCGATATGGTGGAATCCATCATCGGCGCAGTATATCTGGATAGCGATTTCGCCACGGCGCGGCAGTTTACTCTATCTATCATCGAAGACATCGAAACCGCGTTTCAGGCCAACCAGATTTTTTACGACGCCAAGTCTGAGCTGCAAGAGCTTCTGCAAAAAAACGGGGCCGTGGATTTTAAATATGAAATTTACAGGGCAGAGGGCCCGCCGCACAATACGACCTTCTACGCCCGGGCTATTCTGGACGGCAAGATTCTCGCCTCAGGGGCAGGCCGCTCCAAAAAGCTGGCGGAGCAGGCTGCGGCAAAGGCCGCCCTTGTCCGCTTGAAAAAAAACAAGAGCTAAATTATTTTTACCGAAGGAGTTTATCGCAAAATGTTTGATTTCCCAGATGTACGTAGCTACGACAGAGAAATTTTCGACGCTATGCAGCAGGAGCTGGATCGGCAGGAGAACCATATTGAGCTAATCGCATCGGAAAACTTTGTTTCCACGGCGGTCATGCAGGCTATGGGCTCCCATCTGACCAACAAGTATGCCGAGGGCTACCCTGGCAAGCGGTTTTACGGCGGCTGCGAATATGTCGACATCGTCGAAGAGCTGGCCCGCAATAGAGCCAAGGAGCTGTTTGGCGCGGAGCATGCCAACGTGCAGCCCCATTCCGGCGCGCAGGCTAACATGGCTGTCTGCCTGGCAGTGCTTCAGCCGGGGGACACGATTTTGGGCATGGACCTTTCCAACGGCGGCCACCTGACTCACGGCAGCCCGGCCAACTTCTCCGGCAAGTATTTTAACGCCGTCAGCTACAGCGTCAACGAGGAGGAGGTCATCGATTACGAGCAGATTCAGCGCCTGGCAGAGGAGCATAAGCCTAAGCTGATTATCGCCGGCGCCAGCGCCTATCCCCGGAAAATCGACTTTGAGCGGTTTGGCCAGATTGCCAAAAGCGTAGGCGCCTACCTGATGGTGGATATTGCCCACATCGGCGGCCTGGTGGCTGCCGGGCTGCACCAGAGCCCGGTTCCCTATGCGGATTTCGTCACCAGCACGACCCACAAGACCCTCCGCGGCCCGCGGGGCGGCCTGATTCTCTGCCGCCAGGAGTATGCGGCGCAGATTGACAAGGCCGTGTTCCCCGGCGTACAGGGCGGCCCCCTCATGCACGTCATCGCGGCAAAGGCCGTCTGCTTTAAGGAGGCTATGACAGACGAATTTAAGCAGTATCAGCAGCAGATTGTGAAAAACGCCAAGGCCATGGCCAACCGGCTCATGTCTCACGGGCTGCGTCTGGTCTCCGGCGGAACGGATAACCATCTGATGCTGGTGGACGTATATCAGCAGGGCAAGACGGGCAAGGAGGTTCAGCTGCTTCTGGACCAGGCCCACATCACCACCAACAAAAACACCATCCCCCACGAGACCCTGAGTCCCTTTGTCACCAGCGGCATCCGTCTGGGTACCCCCGCTATGACCACCCGAGGCTTCAAGGAGCCCGAGGCGGAGCTGATTGCAGACCTGATTGCCCGCCTCATCAAGGAGGGCGAGCCTGCTGTGGCGGAGTGCAAGGCCAAGGTAGCAGAGCTCTGCAAGGCCTTCCCCCTTTACAAAAAATAAGAAAACAAAGCAGCGGCGGCAGAATTTCTGCCGCCGCTTTTTTCTGCAAGGATTTTTTCTCTGCCCTATTTCACGTACCCTTCATAGCTCCACCGCCTCAGATCTCCTCCAGGGCCGATGCCTTAGTCAGAGGCAGACGGGCGACAAGCTCCTCCGCAGCCGGAGGTTCTGCCTAAGCCGAGGGGGGCTGCCGGCTAGGCTTGGCTGACCGCCGCCCCCCATGACCAAAAGGTAAAGCCCTGGCTTTTTCATTCTGCCTCTTCATGGGCGCCTGCCGCCAGCTCCTCCTCCGTCAAATAGCGGAGTATCTTCGCCGGGGCGCCTCCCACAATGGCATTGGGCGGCACATCCCTCGTCACCACCGCGCCGGCTGCAATAATGGCGTTATCCCCAATGGTGACGCCGGGAACCACCGTGGCGTTAGAGCCAATCCAGACCCGGCGGCCAATGCGAATGGGGGCCGGGTGCATGCTGCCGCGGAGCCTGGGCGCAAAATCGTGGTTCAGCGTAGCCAGAACCACATTGTGGCCTATGAGGGCGTGGTCTCCGATAAAAATCCCACCCTGGTCCTGAAACCGGCAGCCTGAATTGATAAACACGTGTTTGCCTATGGCAATATTCTTGCCGCAGTCCGTATAAAAGGGTGGGAACAGCCCAAAGGATGCGTCCACCTCCTTGCCCGTCAGCTGGGACATCAGCCGCCGAATCTCCTCCGGCGTGTGGTAGGCGTTGTTCAGCTCCGCCGTAATCCGCAGCGCCTCCTGGCTCAGGACATGCATCATTTGATGGGCCTCTGAGTTGGCCTCCACCATCCTGCCCTCGTTCATATGGGCCAAAAATTCCTGAAGATCCATGCCCGCCTCCTTTACCGGTAGGACTTCCGGAAGATTTCCACACAGGCCTCGTGCCCCAATTCGCAGGGATTAGCCAGGAACAGCCCGCCCATGGTCTCCCTTGCGTTGGCCGCCAGGGTGTCGAACTCCTCCGGCTGGATGCCATAGTCGCTCATGCGCAAATCCGCCACACCGCATGCCTCCTGCAGCGCGGTGAGCTGCCCAATAAAGTCCTCCGGCTTGGAGGCATCCTCCATGCCCATGGCCCGGGCCATGTCTATAAACCGCTGGTCGCAGGCGTGCTGCGCAATGAAGTATTCATAAAATGCCCGGGATATCATAATCAGGCCTGCGCCGTGGGGCAGGTTTTGATGGTATGCACTCATGGCGTGCTCCAGGGAGTGCTCCGCCGTGGTGCTGCAAAAGGTCATCACCGCGCCGGACAGATTATTCGCAAAGGCCATCCGCTCCCGGGCCTCCAAATCCGTGCCATCCTGGACGGCCCTGGGCAGATATCTGGCCACATTTTCAATGGCAGTCAGGGCATACATATCGCTCATCAGGCTTGCCGTGTTGGAAATATAGCACTCCGTAGCATGAAAAAGGGCGTCAAAGCCCTGATAGGCCGTAAATTTCGGGGGAACGGAGACCATCAGCTCCGCATCCACAATGGACAACACGGGGAACAGCTGGTCATAGCCGCCGAATCCAATCTTCTCGTTGGTTTCGTCGTTGGTAATGACGCCCCATTGGTCTGCCTCAGAGCCGGTGCCTGCCGTCGTCGTGATGCAAACCAGCGGCAGGGGCTCCTGCTGCATGGGCTGCGCCTTGCCCGTTCCGCCGTTGATATAATCCCAAATATCGCCGGGATTGGTGGCCATGAAGGCCATGGCCTTAGACGCATCCATGACGCTGCCGCCGCCCAGGGCCACCACAAAATCGCAGCCCTCCTCTCTGGCAAAGGCTGCGCCCGCCATCACCGTAGACTTTAGGGGATTGGCCTCCACCTTGTCAAAGAGGGCGAAGTCTGCGCCGGCCAGCCGCAGCTGCTCCTGGGTTTGGGCCAGCGCCCCGTTTTCCTTTACGGATTTCCCATTGGTGGTGACAATCATGGCCCTTTTGCCGGGCAGCTTTTGCTTGTGCAGTTCTTTTAATGTACCTGCTCCAAACAGGGTTCTTGTGGGAATATAAATTTGAAATTGACTCATAACAATGCTTCCTTTCTTCCATGGTTCTCTCTCATGTGCAGCCCCTGCTGCTCTCAGTATATTCCCCGCCATAATAAATAACAAATACTTATATTAAATATATTAAAATGCTTGATAAGCATATCATTTTATGCTATATTCCTGGGGAGAGGAGGTCTTCCCATGGAAATCCGAGTTTTACGCTATTTTCTGGCCATCGCCAGAGAGAAGAGCATCTCTGGCGCAGCGGAATATCTGAACGTCACCCAGCCCACCCTTTCCCGCCAGCTGATGGAGCTGGAGGAGGAGCTGGGCGCCAGACTGTTTCTCCGCGGGAAGCGCAACCGTAGCCTTTCCCTGACAGAGGAGGGGCTTCTGCTGCGCCGGCGCGCCGAGGAAATTGTCGCTTTGGCAGACAAGACCGAGGCGGAGTTTCACGCCCGGGATGGGTTCGTCGCCGGCGATATCTACATCGGCGGGGGCGAGACCGACGCCATGCGCCTGGTGGCCCGCGCCGCCCGAGAACTGCAACAGAAATATCCCCAAATCCGCTATCATCTCTATAGCGGCAACGCAGACGACGTCTCTGAGCGGCTGGACAAGGGCCTGCTGGATTTTGGCGTGCTGATTCAGCCGGTGGATATCGGCAAATACGACTCCCTTCGGCTCCCCGCTCTGGACACCTGGGGCCTGCTCATGCGGCGGGATAGCCTCCTTGCCGCCCTCCCCTCCATCTCGCCAGAGGACCTTCAGGGGCTGCCCCTTCTGGCCTCTCGCCAATCCTTCATACGCAATGAGCTGACCGATTGGTGCGGGCACGATTTTGAGCAGCTTCATATCGTAGCGACCTACAACCTGCTGTATAACGCCGCCCTGATGGTGGACGAGGGCTTTGGCTACGCCCTCTGTCTGGACAAGCTGATTCCCAGCGAGGGCTTCCACAGCCTGTGTTTCCGCCCTCTTTCGCCGCCCTTGACGGCCCAAATCTACCTGGTCTGGAAAAAATATCAGGTGTTCTCCAAGGCGGCCGGCATATTTTTAAGCCATCTGGGCGGCGCTCCCTCTGCGCCTTCCCCTGCCGACGGATAAAGTAGTCCGGGGCCAGAATGCCCGCCATTTTCCTTCCCTGATTGATTTTTTCTCAAGATATGCGAAAATGCGGGC
>DBGCIZ010000240.1:0-10920 GCA_048355355.1 Christensenellaceae bacterium
CCTTTGCTGCAATTTCTTTGGAAGGCCATTGCAAGGGCTACCTGCCCAAAGATGCCTTTATCATACATAGGGCTACTGTAAAAAGATATCGCATTATGTCTAAACAGAGAAAATAATAAGAAAATATGGCAAAAATCCACGAGCTCTCGCCCTGGCCAGGGAGGAGGGCGCCACATATTCGAAGAAAAGGGCTCATACACATAGAAAAACAGACGGGGAGGAATTGGCCTTGGAAATCCATGTAGTGCAGCGGGGAGATACGGTTTCGGCCATTGCGACGGCATATGGCGTGGAGCAGAACTCCATTATCTACATCAACCAGCTGGCGGAGCCCTATCAGCTGGCAGTGGGGCAGGCCCTGCTGATTGACAGGGGAACCCGCGAGCTGTTCCGCCTCCCTATGTCTACGCTGGGCTATGCCTATCCCTTTATCAGCCCGTGGGTGCTAGAGCAGACGCTGCCCTACCTCTCTGAGCTGGCCGTTTTCTCTTACGGCTTTACGGAGGACGGAAGGCTGGTGCCGCCAAGCCTGGACGACACCTGGATGATACAGAGGGCCCGCCTGATGGGGGTGGCGCCTATTTTAACGCTGACCCCTCTCAATGCAGAGGGGAATTTCAGCAATGTCCTCATCAACTGCCTGGTCAACCGCAGCGCGTCGGTGCAGCAGTTGATTGGGGAGCTGAAGGCGACCATGGCGGCCAAGGGCTACCGCGGCCTGGATATAGACTTTGAATACATTCTGGAGGCGGACCGGGACACCTATACGGCCTTTGTCCTTACGCTGACGCAGGCCATGCACCAGGAAGGCTATACGGTTACCGTGGCGCTGGCGCCCAAATCCTCGGCCAGGTATGTCAGTCCCCTGACGGATGGCCTGGACTATGCAGCCCTGGGGGCGGCTGTAGACCATGTTTTGGTGATGACCTACGAATGGGGCTACACCTATGGGCCGCCGATGGCCGTGGCGCCGCTGCCGCAGGTTCGCCAGGTGATGGAATATGCGCTGACGCAAATCCCACGGGAAAAGCTGCGCATGGGCATCCCCAACTACGGCTATGACTGGACCCTGCCATTCGTTCGAGGAGAGTCCCGGGCGAGGACCCTGGGCAACGTGGAGGCGGCAGCCCAGGCGGCGGAGGTAGGGGTGGAAATTCAGTTTGACGAGACGGCCCAGGCGCCCTTTTATCACTATGTGCAGGAGGGTAACACCCATGAGGTCTGGTTTGAGGACGCGAGAAGCTTGCGGGCAAAATACGGCCTGATGGAGGAGCTGGGGCTCGAGGGCGCCGGCGTCTGGCAGATTATGCAGCTATTTCGGGCTATGTGGATTTTGGCGGCGGGGACCTTCCGGCTGCAAAAATAAAAAAATACTGCAAAGCAGGGTTGACAATGTTCTAAAAAATGATATATTGTATATATACGATATATACAATTTTGAAGGAGGAACGGACGGGTGCTTGCAGTAGAAGGGCTGAATCAAAGCTATGGCCAGTTTGGGCTGCGGGATGTGACCTTTTCCCTAGAGACAGGGTATATCATGGGCTTTATTGGGCGGAACGGGGCAGGAAAGACCACTACCCTAAAGACCATGATGAATCTGGTAGCGAAGCAGAGCGGCAGCGTTCGCATGCTGGGCAGGGATTTTGCAGAGCAGGAGCAGGCCTGCAAGCAGGAGATAGGCTTCATGCTGGGCGGGGCGGACTACTACCCCAAAAAGAGGCTGGGGACGATTGCCAAGGCGGTGCGCCGGTTTTATACGAACTGGGACCAAGAGGCCTATGGCCGCTATCTGCAGCGGTTCGGGCTGGACGAGAGCAAGCGGGTGGACGAGCTGTCTCAGGGGATGCGGGTCAAATTCAACCTGGCGCTGGCGCTTTCCCACGGGGCGCGGCTGCTGATTTTGGACGAGCCCACCAGCGGCCTGGACCCGGTCTCGCGGGATAGCCTGCTGGAGTTGTTCCAGCAGCTGATAGAGGATGGAGAGCGAAGCATTTTATTTTCTACCCATATTACCTCGGATTTAGAAAAGTGCGCCGACTTTATTACCTACATGAGAAGGGGGGAGGTCGTCCTCAGCAAGAGCAGGGAGGAGCTTCTAGCCCAATATAGGACGGCGCGAGGCCCCTTGGCAGCGCTGGAGCAGCCAGGGGCGAATAGGCTCATCGGCGTCAAGCGGAATGCCTTTGGCTTTTACGCCCTGGCAAGGACGGAGGACCTGCCCCTGGCGGGGGTGGAGACGGCAGCGCCAGATATAGAGACGATTATGGTTCACATGGAGCAGGAGGATGGATATGAAAGCGCTGATTTATAAGGAGATGAGGCTTGCTCTGCACCCGGCGGCAGTGATTTTTCTCGGGTTGGGGGCCATGCTGCTGATTCCAGACTATCCCTACACAATTTCGTTTATCTACACCTGTCTGGCGGTCTTTTTCCTCTTCCTGAGCGGAAGGGAAAACCGAGACCTGTTTTTCACCGCCTGCCTGCCCGTAACCAGAGGGCAAATGGTGAGGGCGCGCTGCATCACGGTAGGGCTGATGGAGATAGCGCAAATTGCAGTGGCGGGGCTCTTTGCCCTGCTGAGGCTGGCGGTGTATCCCGAGGGGAGGGAAAACCTGGCTGGCATGGAGCCCAATATGGCCCTGTTTGGCTTTGCCTTTGGCCTGTATGCCGTGTTTAACACAGTTTATCTCCCATTGGTATACGGCAGCAATTACAAATGCGGCATCCCGCTGGCCTTGGCGGGCGTTGCAGTGGCGGGCTATATTACCCTGGTGGAGGGCGGCATCCAGGCGGTGCCTGCGCTGCGCCAGAGCCTGGACACGATGGATGCAGCCTATGCGGGAATCCAAGGAGCTGTGTTGGCTGGGGGCGCGCTGCTCTTTGCCCTCTCGTGGCTCTGGGTGAGCAGGCTTTCCCAAGGGCGTTTTGAGAGGGTGGACCTATAGAGCGATGGATATTACGATTCTGAATCAGTCAGACAAGCCGATTTATCAGCAGATTTACGAGCAGGTCAGCGCCCAGATTATGAAGGGCCAGCTGGAGCAGGGCGCCTGCCTGCCGCCTATCCGCACGGTGGCAAGGGAGTTGCGCGTCAGCGTAATTACCGTAAAAAAGGCATGGGAGGAGCTGGAGCTGGGCGGATTTATCTACGCCGTAGTAGGGAAAGGATGCTTTGTGGCGCCGCTGAACCACGGCGAGCGAGAGGAAAAACGGCTGACTCTGGCGGCGGAGCGGCTGCAAAGGGAACTCCCCTATTACCGGGAGCTGGGGCTGAGTTTGGAGGAGCTGGTCCGGCTTGTCGAAAAATATTATAAAGAATAGAAAATTGACCGTTTGCGTCATTGACGGGGCAAAATCTCTCTGGTAAAATGTACTAACGTATAAAGGGGGAGACGGATATGCAGCTAATGGCCACGACGGATTATGCGATTCGCATGATTTTATATCTTGCCACTGTGGGAAGGAAGGCATCCTCAGCGGAAATTGCGGAGAAAATGGAGGTGCCTCGCAAGTATTTAATCAACATTACCAGGTCTCTGAGAGAGGCGGGGCTGATTCGGACGCAGATGGGGGTCAATGGCGGCTATAGCCTGGCCAAAGAGCCGGCAGAGATTTCCCTGCTGGATATTACGGCAGCCATGGAGGGCACCATGAAGATCAACCGCTGCCTGGAGGAGGATGCGTATTGCAACCGGTTTGCAACGGAGCATTGCCCGGTGCGGAAATGCTACACCATGATTCAGCGGGAAATAGAGGAGAAGCTGGGGGCCATCTCTATTGCCAGACTGCTTCAGGAGGCCTAGGGCGCAGCGCCGGCCCCATAAGGCAGCACAGCCTGAAAGGGCTGTTTTTTT
This sequence comes from Christensenellaceae bacterium, assembly GCA_048355355.1. Taxonomy (GTDB): domain Bacteria; phylum Bacillota; class Clostridia; order Christensenellales; family Christensenellaceae; genus DBGCIZ01. The sequence continues at coordinate 3,858 of DBGCIZ010000240.1, forward strand.
GCGCAAAAAAGCTGCCCCGAGGGGCAGCCTGCTTGGGCTTACTGCGCGGCGGAGATATGCTGTTGCTCCGTCTCATGGGTCATGTTATAGTAATACTGCAAAATGGCCTTGCGGGTGACGATGCCGATGAGGACGCCCCGGTCGTCAATGACGGGGACAAAGCTCTGGTTCATGGTCATGAGCAGCAGGTCCTCAATATTGGCGTCGATGCGGACTGGGGAGATATGATGCCGCCGGCCCACATCCCGAAGCGGAACTTTGTCCATCTCAGCCAGATGGGGATGCCCATGCTCCAGGAAGGTCCTGAGAAAGTCGCCCTCGTTAACGGTACCCACATACTTGCCCTCTCGGTCGATAATGGGAATGGCGGTATAGCCACCGTCGGCCATCTTTTGATAGGCGTGGCTAAAGGTGTCGTCCTCATATAAATAGGAGACCTCGGATTTCGGTGTCAAAAAAAACAGTATATTCATAGCGTATGCTCCCTTGTCTGATATATATCATTTTATCACAATAGGGATGCAAATGGATAGAAGGAAGGAGGCCAAAAGTATAAAAATAATGTAAACATTCCGGCCGGAAGATTAGACCTTGACAAGAGCGGAGACTTGGGTTAAAATAATCTCAATCGCTGCGAGAGCAGCCACAAAATGGGGCGTACCACCAGGGGTGCGGACACTTTGTGGCTGCTCTCTATTTTTTTGCCTAGGGCCGGTGAGAACCGGTTGAAATTTCAATAGACCAAAGATATAATGGAGGAGTATGTGAAAATGAGAAGCGTACAGGTTCGAAAATTGGTTTTGGCGGCGCTGCTAATTGCAGTGGGCGTGGTGTGCTCGCCTTTGAGCATCCCCGTGGGGGCATCCAAATGCTTCCCCGTGCAGCATATGGTGAACGTTTTAGCGGCAGTCATGCTGGGGCCCTGGTATGGGACGGGCATGGCCTTTATCACAAGCCTGATTCGCGTTTTGGTGGGCACGGGCAGCCTGCTGGCCTTCCCGGGGAGCATGTGCGGCGCGCTGCTCTGCGGCCTGCTCTATCAGCGCTTTAAAAATCTGCCCCTGACCTATGTGGGCGAGGTTTTTGGCACCAGCGTCATTGGCGGATTGCTGGCATACCCGGTGGCAACGCTGATTATGTCCCAGGAGGCAGCCCTCTTTGCCTATGTGGTGCCCTTCCTGGTCAGCACCGTGGGGGGGACGATTATCGCGGCCATTCTGATTTTCGCCCTGAAGAAAACAAAGGTATTGGATCGGTTTTTGAATGATTCGAGAAACAGCAAGCAGACTGCTTGAAAAAATCAGGCGGGAAAGGCCCATCATCCATACGATTACTAACGCAGTCACTATGAACGACTGCGCCAATTTCCTGCTGGCCCTGGGGGCAAGCCCCATTATGGCGGATAGCCCCCAGGAGGTGGCGGAGATTACGGAACAGTGCCAGGGGCTGGTACTCAACATAGGCACGCCGAGCCAGGAGAGATTTCTGGCCATGGCCCGGGCCGGGGCTCGCGCCAATGCTCTGGGGCATCCCGTCGTGCTGGACCCTGTGGGCATAGGGGCAAGCAGCTTTCGCCGCCGGGAAACGAAGCGTCTGCTGAGAGAGGTGCAGGTGAGCCTGATTCGAGGCAATTTTTCGGAGATTGCTGCCTTGGCCGGCCTGGCGGCGGGCGAGCGCGGTGTGGACAGCGGCCGGGCTGACCGGGAGGAAAACTGTATAGAGCTGGCAAAAAGCGTATCCCAAAGCTATGGATGCGCTGTTTTGCTGACCGGGAGGCGGGACATTGCTACCTTCCGGGGGCAGGTGGCCCTGATTGGCGGCGGACACAGAGACATGGCCCGCATTACCGGCGCAGGCTGCATGCTGAGCGCGGCGGCGGGGGCCTTTGCCGCGGTCTGCCAGGGGGACTACTTCCGGGCGGCCTGGGAGGCGGCTCTCACGATGAAGGCCTGCGGGGCCTATGCGGCGGAGCGCTGCCAGGGCACGGGCACCATGCGGCTCTATCTGATGGATCGAGCCAGCACCATGACCACATTGGATGGGGGAGACGAGATTGAGTTTGAGAGATGACCTGCTGCTTTACGCAGTGACGGACCGTTCCTGGCTGGGGGACGGGGATTTTTATGAACAGCTGGAGGAGATACTGAAGGCCGGAGTGACCATGGTGCAGCTGCGGGAGAAAAGCCTGGGCTACGAGGCCTTCCGGGAGGAGGCCATGCGGGCGCTGCCCCTTTGCAGGCAGTATGGCGTGCCCCTCATCATTAACGACAATGTAGCGCTGGCAAAGGAGGTTGGCGCAGACGGCGTTCACGTGGGCCAGAGCGACATGGAAATTGAGCGGGCCAAGGCGCTGCTGGGCCCGGACAAGCTGGTAGGCGGAAGCGCCCACAATGTAGAGGAGGCCTTGGCGGCAGAGCGGGCCGGCGCGGACTATCTGGGCTGCGGGGCCATCTTTGGCTCCGCTACCAAGACGGACGCGGGCAAGCTGGCGCTCTCCACGCTGAAGGAGATTTGCAGCGCGGTGAGAATCCCGGTGGTGGCCATTGGGGGCATCGAGGAGGCAAACCTGGAAAGCCTGGCGGGGACAGGCATCGCCGGGGCAGCGGTGGTTTCTGCGATTTTCGCGCAGGAGGATAAGGCAGCGGCGGTAAAGCACCTGTTGCGCCTGGCGAGAAAGGCGGCCTTATGAGAAGATACGGCATATTCGATATGGACGGCACCCTGCTGGACTCGATGTTCGTCTGGGACAATGCGGCGAAAGATACCCTGGCCCGCCATGGCATCGCCATCCCAGAGGGTGTGCGGGACGCAATGCGGCCCATGAGCCTGCGGCAGGCTGCGGAATATTTGAACGGACGATTCCCCATGGGGCAGACCACAGAGGAGACCATGGCGGAAATCAACCAGGTAGTGCGGGAGGCATATGTGAGCAAGGTGCAGCTGAAGCCTACGGTGGCGGAGGCGTTGGCGCGGTTTAGCCGGGAGGGCATGAGAATGTGCGTTGCCACTGCCACAGACGAGGAGATGGTGGAGATTGCTCTCACCCGGCTGGGCATCCGGCGCTACTTTGCCTTTATTTTGACCAGCACAGGCTTTGGCACTGGCAAGGACCGGCCGGATATCTTTTTGGAGGCGGTTCGGCGGCTGGGCGCAGAGAAGCCGGGGGACGTGGTCGTATTTGAGGACGCGCTTCACGCCATTCAGTCCGCCAAAGCGGCGGGCTGCTATGTCTGCGGGGTGGAGGAGCCCTCCTCTGCGGCGGCAAAGGACGAAATTGTGGCCCTGTGCGACCAATATGTGAAGCATCTGGGGGATTTTGCGGAATGAAAAAAGTTTTGACCATTGCGGGGAGCGATCCCAGCGGCGGCGCAGGCATTCAGGCAGATTTAAAGACCATTCTGGCGCACGGCATGTATGGCATGAGCGCTATTACGGCGCTGACAGCGCAGAATACCACTGGCGTCTATGGAGTGCTGGACTGCACGCCTGAATTTTTGAGGCAGCAGCTGGACTGCGTCTTTCAAGACATTTTTCCAGACAGCGTAAAAATCGGCATGGTCAGCAGCGGCCCCCTGGCGGGGACAATCGCAGACGCGCTGGAGCAGTATCGCCCCGCCCATGTGGTTTTGGATACGGTGATGATTTCTACCAGCGGGCACAGGCTGCTGCAGGAGGACGCCATTCGGATATTGACGGAGCGGCTCATGCCCATGGCGGAGGTGATTACGCCCAATCTGCCCGAGGCAGAGGCCCTGCTGGGCAGGGACATTGCGGGCAGGGACGCCCGAGGGCAGGCGGCCGCGGAGCTGGCGGGAGAGCTGGGCTGCGGGGTCCTGCTAAAGGGCGGACATCTGCGGGAGACGGCGGAGGACGTTCTGGCATGGAAGGGAGAGCTCTTCTATTTCCCCGGAGAGCGGGTGGACTGCCCCAACAACCACGGCACGGGCTGCACCCTTTCCAGCGCAATTGCCTGCAACCTGGCGGCAGGGTATGCCCTGCCAGAGAGCGTGCAGCGGGCCAAGGAATATGTGACGGGGGCGCTTCTGGCGGGGTTGGACCTGGGAGCAGGCTGCGGCCCCATAGACCATGGCTATGCCCTGAGCAGAAGAGATGAGATTGGAGGAAAGAGATGAAGGGATTGATTCCATACGGCAAGCTCTCCAAAAAGAAAAAGCGAGAGCTGGATAGGGAGAGCCGCCAGGCCTGGGGCTTTAACCCGGTAACCCGGCGGACGAAAAACAAGCGGATTTACGACAGAAAAAAGGCGCGGATGTCTTGGGACGACGCGCCTTTTTCTATGGGACGATGCAACAACGCATGAAGAAATGCCCCCATGGAAAAAACGAAGGGACATCAGTTGGAGGTATGTTGCCGGGAGAGCAGAGGTCGCAGACGGCGCGAAATGACAAGCGCCAGGGCCAGCTTGGCAAAATCGGGGAGGACAAAGGGAAGGACGCACCCAACCAGGGCAGCGCCTAAGCCGATAGGCCCGGTTTGGCCAGCGTAAACCAGCATATACCAGCCGGTGCCGAAGGCATAGCAGAGGGCCAGCCCGGCGCACAGGGCGGCGATTTCCACCCAAAGCCTCTGCCCAAGGAGGCTGGTAATGAGCCAATAGAGCAGGCCCGTCAGAAGAAAGCCCCAGATATAGCCGCCCGTAGTGCCCAGCAGGATGCCGATGCCGCCGGAAAAGCCGCTAAATACGGGAAGGCCGATGGCGCCCAGGGCAATGTAGACCAGAATGGCGATGGTGCCCCGCTTGCCCCCAAGAAGGCACAGGGCGCAGAACACGGCAAAGGTCTGCAACGTAAAGGGCACGGCAGAGGGAATGCTGACCCAGGAGCAGATTGCCATGACAGCCACGAAAAGAGCCATGTAGAGCAGGTTGAGAGTTTTGGTGTGTTGCTTCATATGCTTGCTCCTGTAGGAATTTGGCTGCATAGCCCATACCACTGGCAGCAGCCGCAGATTTGCGCAAAATGCCCTGTCTGCAAAATCTTCTGGGCGGCGCGCCGGGCAAGGTCTTCCCAGGAAAGGAGCTGGCCCCCATGGAGTGAGCAGAGGGAGAGGACGCTGGCATCCAAGGCCGCCACCTTGGCAAAGGCCTTGCACACGCCACTTTGGCAGAAGGGGCAGACGCCGCAAATCATATCGCAGCCCTGAGCCAGCCGGACGGGCGTCTCCGGCGCGGCGGCCAAGTCGCGCACCACTCTGGCCAGATGGGCCGTAAAAGCGGGGCTATAGCCACGGCCCACGAATTTTTGAATGCATAGGGCATGGTGTGGGCGAAGAAGAAGATAGCCGCTCATGGCAACGGACGGATGGACACATCCCCAGCGATAAGGGTGGCTGAGGAGCCATCTGCCAAAGTGACCTCCAGATTGCCGGCATTGTTTATGCCGGTGGCCAGGCCATACACCTCCTGACCCTGCCGGGAAAAGGAAACCTGCCTGCCCAAAACCATGGAGCGGTCCCGATATTGGGAGAGAACCGAAGCCCAAGGCGCCTCCAGCAGCGCGAAAAACCGGCTGATGACGGCGGCGGCCAGGGCATTTCTGGTGGAGCCCTCTAAATAGAGAGAGGTGGCGATATCCGCCAGCGGCTGGGGAAAGGCATGGCTGCGCACGTTTAGGCCGATGCCGACCACGGCGCTCTCCACCATGCCGCTTTCAAAATCGCTGACTGCCTCAGTCAAGATGCCGCAGACCTTCCGCTCCCCAAGAAAAACGTCGTTGACCCACTTAATCGAGGGGCACTTGGCAGTCTGGCTCTCGATAGCCTGGCAGACTGCCACAGCGGCGGAGATGGTCAGCCGGGAGGCATGCTCCACAGGAATGGGGCGCTTAAGGATGATAGACAGGTAGATGCCGTTTCCCCGGGGAGAGTAGAAGGCCCGGCCCAAGCGCCCGCGGCCGGCGGTCTGCTCCTCCGCCAGGATGACGGCACCGTCCTGGGCACGGCCAAGAGCCACCTCTCGCTTCGCAAGGGTATTGGTGGAGTCCACTGTCTCCAGCACTTGGATGGGATGGCGCCAGCCCTCCAGACAGGCGGCGATTCCCTCGGCGGAGAGCTTGTCACCGGCCAGGGAATAGCCCCGGTTGGGGGCAGAGGCGATTTGATAGCCCTCCTCCTTCAGCACGACCACTGCCTTCCATACGGCGGCACGGGACACACCTAGCCGTTCCGCCAGGGACTGGCCGGAGACATAGGCGCCCCGGCTGGCTTCCAGCAGAGACAGAACATCGCTTTTCACAGACATAGCAAAACCTCCGATGATAAATGCAGCTATATTGTAGCATCGGAGGTCTCAGATTGTCAACTGATATATAATTTGTGGTTTACGTTTATTGCTGAAGGGTGGAAAGCTCTGTGTCCTCTGCAAAGTTTTTGACATTATAGAGGACCAGCAGGTCTGTGATGCCGTTTTCCGCAGCATAATCCAGCAGGGAGGCCTGATAGGAGCGGGGGTCGATGAGGTGCACCTCCTGAAAATCCGCTGCGGCAAATTGGGCAAAGGTATTGGCGTAGGAATCCTTGACGATGAGGAGTTTCCGCCCATTTTGAGCCCCGCCGGTGATTTTGGTGACAGGCTGATTGCCGTTTAAAAAGACGGGATACTTGTCCTTTCGGGCCAAATGAGAGGGCTCGTAGAGGGAAGAGGCCCTTTGCGTGCCGTTGTAAACCACGGTATAGGGCAGGTCTACAAATATGGCGGTGATTTCATCTGGCTGGGCGCCATAGTAGCCAGATTTGGAGAAGGTGGTGCCGTAAAAATCGCCGGAGAGGAGAACCTGGGAGTATTCCTCCAGGCTGCGGGCAGGCAGCCCGGCTGCCTCCGCCCAGGCCCCATAGGCGTAGTATGCCCCAAGAGACGTCCAGTGATGGTCCGTCCGGTAATAGAGATATTCGTCCTCGTGGGCCAGCAGGGAGGCGGAGACGTCCACAAGGGGAAGCCCCTGGGCCTCTGCCTGCCGGAACAGGGCCTGCTGCTGAATTTCAGGCGTTTCGGCAGGGAGCTTGTCCGCCAGGACATGCGAGGCGGTGGGAACCAGCAGCAGGCTGG
>DBGCIZ010000241.1:0-9745 GCA_048355355.1 Christensenellaceae bacterium
TACCCCTTTCGAATCTGTGGCATGCTACACATTATAATGAGAATTATTTTATCTGTCAATACTCTTTGTCAAAAATCTTGGTCAAAAGCAGATCTGGCTTGTGTCGCTCTTTTCCTTCCCATTTTCCAGCAAAAAACTGCCCTTCCTCATGGGAAGAGCAGTTTCTTTTATAGATAATCGATATATTCCTGGCCCATGCTGCGGAAGCGGCTATACCGTCTTTCCAGCAGCTCTTCTAGACTCATAGCGGAAAGTTCCTCCAGGCTGGCCGAGAGAAACGCCCGGATGCCTTCCGCCGTCTCCTGCGGAGAAAGGTCTGCGCTTCCGTTCGGCTCCGGAATCACCTGGTCGATGATGCCGTATTGCTTGACCTCGTCCGCTGTCATTTTCATCAGGCTCGCCGCCTCCTTCGCCCGGGAGGAATCCTTCCATAGAATGCTTGCAAAGCCCTCAGGAGACAAAATAGAATAGACTGCATTTTCCAGCATAGCGATTTTATCTGCCACGGCTAAGGCCACGGCGCCGCCGCTGCCTCCCTCGCCGATAAATACGCTGATAATCGGAGTCCTCAAGCGGGACATCTCGTAGAGATTTTCGGCAATGGCTCTGGCAATGCCCCGTTCCTCTGCGCCTACGCCACAATACGCACCCTGCGTATCCACAAAGCAAATCACTGGGCGATGGAACTTCTCTGCCTGCTTCATCAGCCGCAGTGACTTCCGGTAGCCCTCCGGGTTGGCGCAGCCAAAGTTGCGCTTCACCTTGTCCGCCGTGTCCACACCCTTCTCCTGACCGATTACCGTCACCGGCATACCCTCAAACAGGCCAATCCCGGAAACAATGGCCAAATCCTCGCCATAAAATCTATCGCCGGCAAGCTCTAAAAAATCTTCAAATAATTGCTCAATATAGTATTTTGCCGTGGGCCTTTTTGGGTTTCTCGCCTGGGTAATCCGCTGCCAAACCATCTCGCTCATTTGCTGCGCCCTCCCTTATGAAGCCGGATAATCCTCGCCAGCGTCTTGGGGATATCCGCCCGCTTTACAATACAATCTAAAAAGCCTTTTTCCATCAAAAACTCTGCCCGCTGGAAGGACGGCGGCAGCGTCTGATTAATGGTCTGCTCAATGACTCTCCGCCCGGCAAAGCCGATTAAGGCGCCCGGCTCCGCCAGAATAATATCCCCCAGCATAGCAAAACTGGCCGTAACGCCACCGGTAGTCGGGTCTGTCAGCACGGTGATATAAGGCAAGCCAGCGTCGCTCAGTTTCCCCAGGACAGCGCTCGTCTTTGCCATCTGCATCAGGGAAATCAACCCTTCCTGCATTCTTGCGCCGCCAGAAACCGTAAAAGCCACCAGGGGAAGCTTTTCTTGTATCGCCCGCTCTGCTGCCAACGCAAATTTTTCGCCTACCGCAGCGCCCATGCTGCCCATCATAAAGGCGCCATCCATAACGGCCAAAACAGCCCGTTCCCCCTCGATGGTGCCGATTCCCGTAATAATGGCCTCGTTAATTCCCGCCTTTTGCCGCATTCCCTGGATTTTTTCGGGATAACCTGGGAAGCGAAGCGGGTCCTTTCCGACTAAGTTTTCATGGAATTCCTCAAACGCCTCTGTGGTCAGCGCAATGCGCTCCCGCGCAGAGAGCCTGAAGTGATGTCCACAAAGAGGGCAGATTTTTCCATTGTCCGCCATGTCGTCAGCAAAAATCACCCCATGGCAGGCGGGGCACTTGTCAAAGACGTTGTCCTCTGTTGTGACCAGATTTTCGCTGAAGGGCCGGGCGTTTTGCTTCACCCGGACCGTGGCGCCTGTCACCTTTGCGTTGGGGATGGCGATTTTCTTCGCCTTATCATTCATGGCCTCCCGGTTGAAAAATCCCATATTATTCCTCCATTATCCGCTCAATCAGGCCGGTATCCAGCTCGCCCTTCACCACTTTTTCGTTAGTCAGCAAATCCAGCTGAAAGTCCACATTGGTGGGCACACCGTCAATCACCAACTCGGTCAGTGCAGCGCGCATCTTGGCCATGGCCATTTCCCGCGTTCTATCGTGACAAATCAGCTTGCCAATCATGGAATCGTAGTATGGCGGAATCGTGTAGCCGCTGTAAAGCAGAGTATCGAAGCGAACTCCCGGGCCTCCTGGCACATGCAGCATGTCAATCGTCCCCACGCAGGGACGGAACCCGTTTTGCGTATCCTCTGCATTGATGCGGCATTCGATTGCGTGCCCCTTGTGCTTCAAATCGCTTTGCGTAAACAAAAGCTTTTCGCCAGAGGCAATCCGAAGCTGCTGCTTGACCAAATCCACCCCCATAACCATCTCCGTTACAGGGTGCTCCACCTGAATCCTGGCATTTAGCTCCATAAAATAATAGCCGCTTTCGTCTACCAAAAATTCAATGGTGCCCGCATTTGTATACTCCGCCGCCTTGACGGCACGCACCGCCGCAGCGCCCATTTCTAGCCGTTGCTCCTCTGTCAGGAAGCAGCTTGGCGCTTCCTCCATGACCTTTTGGTTCCTGCGCTGAAGGGAGCACTCTCTTTCAAAAAGATGAACCGCGTTTCCGTGCTGGTCTGCCAGCACCTGAATTTCAATATGCCGCGCATCGACGATGCACTTTTCCATATAGAGTGTCCCATCTCCAAAGGCAGCCTGCGCTTCACTTTGGGCGCTTAAAAAAGCGCTTTCAATCATATCCGGATTGTCAACCCGCCGGATGCCGCGTCCGCCGCCGCCGGCACTAGCCTTAATCATCACCGGATAACCGATGGCATCTGCAAGCTCTCTGGCCTGCTGTGGGCCTTCCAAGGCATCCTCAGAGCCGGGAATCACGGGTACTCCCGCCTGAATCATCAGTTTTCTGGCCTCCAGCTTATTGCCCATGCGCTCCATCGCCTCCGCCGAGGGACCGATAAATATCTTTCCGCTCTTTTGGCACATGCGCACAAACCGGGAATTTTCCGAAAGGAATCCGTATCCAGGATGAATGGCATCCGCGCCGGAAACCTCTGCTGCCGACAAAATAGCAAAGGGATCCAGATAGCTTTCCGCCAGGGAAACAGGACCGATGCAAATTGCCTGGTCTGCCAGCTGGGTATGGAGTGCCTCTACGTCTGCCGTAGAATACACCGCAACAGTCGCAATGCCCATTTCCCTGCATGCACGTATCACCCGGACGGCAATCTCGCCCCGGTTGGCAATGAGAACCTTCTTAATCATGCCTCTTCCTCGTCGGCCGGCTCGGCCTTCTTGGTAAACACCGTCATGATTTCGCCGATACAGGCTACCTCGTCTCCCACCTTCGCCACTACATCGGCATAGCCGCCCAGATGAGATTTGCGCGTAATATCTACTTCAAGAGTAACGGTATCCCCCGGCTTGACCATTCTCTTAAACTTCATGCTTTTGATTCCGCCAAACAGGCCCATCTTATCCTGGTAATCCGGATGAGAGCAGATAATCACTGCTCCGGCCTGCGCCAGCGCCTCGGTGAGCAGCACGCCCGGCGTCACCTTAAAGGTAGGGAAATGCCCTTTAAAAAACCATTCCTCGCCTGTCAGCGTCCACTTGCCCACGCCTTTTTCTCCTGGAACGACCTCCAGCATCTCGTCCACCAGAAGAAACGGTTCCCGATGAGGGATAATCTTTTTAATTTCCTCTTTTGTCAGCTTCATCGTCCTCTACCTCGTCTGTCAGATATATTTTGCGATTACTTGGCCGTATTCCACTGTCTCGCCTTCGTCGGCATAGAAAAACACAATCTCGCCATCCTCCGGCATGGTAATTTCGTTCATCAGCTTCATCGCCTCTACCATACAGATGGTATCGCCCTTTTTCAGCTTATCGCCTACTTTGACTTCCTTATCTCCCGTCAGCTTGTGATAGACGCCCACCAGCGGCGAGGTAATATCCTTCCCCTTTACAGTAGGCACCGTCAGCTCGGCGGCAGGCGCCTCCGGTGCAATCGGCTGCGGCGTTTGTTGGGCCACTACGGGCGCCGGTGCAGCCGGCTGCTCCACTGCCGGAGCCAGCAGCATCCCATGGGCATTCTCCCGCTCTAGCTTTAGATGAAAGCCATTTTCCTCCACCTCAAATTTTGTCCAACCGGTGCGCTCCAGCGCATCCAGCAAAGCCATGATGCTATTAATCTCCATGTTTTCCTCCCTATTTCACCTTCCCCAGCAGCAGGGTTGCGTTATGCCCGCCAAAGCCTAGGGAATTAGAGATAGCGTAGTCCACCGCCATTTTTCTGCACTGGTTCGGTACCACATCCAAATCGCATGCCTCGTCCGGCACCCGATAGTTGATGGTCGGGGGAACGATACCGTCCCGAATGGCCAGCGCCGATGCAATGGCCTCTACTGCGCCTGCCGCGCCAAGCATATGCCCCGTCATGGATTTCGTGGACGAAGTGGCCGGCGGCTTCTCGCCAAATACCTTCTTAATAGCCATGGTTTCCGTCTTGTCGTTATAGACCGTGGAGGTGCCGTGGGCATTGATGTAGTCCACCTGCTCTGGCAGAATGCCTCCCTCCTCCAGGGCAAAACGCATGGCGTTTGTGGAGCCCTCTCCCTCGGGATGAGGCGCCGTCATATGGTATGCGTCAGAGGTAGCGCCATATCCCAAAACCTCGGCATAGATTTTCGCTCCTCTTGCCTTGGCATGATCATATTCTTCTAAGACAACTACCCCTGCGCCTTCTCCCATGACAAAGCCTGTCCGCTCCGCATCAAAGGGAATGCTGGCGCGGTCCTTATCCGTGGCCTGAGAAAGCGCCTGCAAGCCTAAAAAGCCTGCAAAGGCCAGTCTGGTTATGGTGGCTTCCGCGCCGCCCGTCAGCATCGCGTCCTGATAGCCGTGCTTAATCAGCCGGAAGGCATCCCCAATGGCGTTGGTGCCCGTCGCGCAGGCCGTAACAACGCAGGTTGAATGGCCCTTGAGACCATACTGAATAGCCAGGTTTCCCGAAAGCATGTTGGATATCATAATAGGAACCAGCAGGGGCGCCACCCGCTTGGGCCCTTTTTCGTTCATCTTGGTCACCTCATTTTGAATGGTGCCGATTCCGCCAATCCCGCTGCCAATCAGGGTGCCAAACCGCTCCGGCGCAGGCATATGGTCGCCAAAGGCGGCATCCTCCATGGCCATAACGCCGGCCGCAAAGCCCAGCTGACAAAAGCGATCCATTCTGCGGGCCAGCTTCTTGTCCATATACTGGGCAGGGTCAAAATTCTTTACCTCCGCCGCCAGAGTCACGTCCATATCCGAAACGTCCGCCCCCTGGATGACGTCGATGCCGTTCACTCCGGCCAGCATGTTTTTCCACGTTTCCTCGGCTGTATGACCGACAGGCGTAACCGCGCCTATACCGGTTATCACAACTCTTCTTTCCATATCCGATAATTCCTTTCAAAGGCGGCCCTCAAAAAATAATAGAGAAAAATAATTGCAAAACGGCCGCTTTATTTGATTCTTATCATTATATATGATTTCGCGCCGATGTACAACACCGGCTTTTTGTCACATGCTCATGCCGCCGTCGATGACGATGGTCTGGCCTGTGATATAGGACGCATGCTCGCCCGCCAGGAATACCACTGCTGCGCCAATGTCGGCCGTGCAGCCCATTCTGCCCATGGGCACTGCCTCCAGCCCCTTTTCCAGCACCTCCGGCTTCATGGCCTTGGTCATATCCGTCTCAATAAATCCCGGCGCAATGGCGTTCACCGTCACGCCCCGCCTTGCCACCTCTCTGGCCACCGCCTTGGTGAGGCCAATGATGCCCGCCTTAGAGGCGGAGTAATTCGCCTGGCCTGGATTGCCCATAATGCCCGCCACAGAGGAAATATTGATAATTCTACCCTGCCGCGCCCGCATCATAATGGGGACGGCGTGGCGAATGCAGTTAAACGCGCTCTTCAGATTCGCAGAAATCACGTCGTCAAAATCCTGCTCCTTCATGCGCATAATCAGGGTGTCCCGGTTGATTCCAGCGTTGTTGACCAATACGTCAATAGAGCCCAGCTCCTGGACGGTCTGCTCCACCGCAGCCTTTGCCACAGCAAAATCAGAGACGTCTCCCTGAATGAGAATGGCCTGCACGCCAGTCTCCCGGATGGCCTCGGCAGTTTCCTCTGCCGCCTGCGTATTGCTCAGATAGTTGATGGCCACATTATAGCCCGCCTTTGCCAGCGCAATGGCGATTTCCCTGCCAATGCCGCGGGAGGCTCCTGTCACCAGTGCATTTTTGTTCATGGAATGCTTCTCCTTTTTCTCAGCGTTTCTTCCAGATTTTTTACGCCAGCTCTTCCCGGACTGCCGCCAGGGTTTCCATACTGTCTACATGCATGGCCCGAACCTCCTTCGAGGTTCTTTTTACAAAGCCTTCTAGCGTGGCGCCTACCCCCACTTCTACAAAGGTATCGATGCCCTGCCCTATCATGTTGGAAAGGGTCTCGTGGAACCGGACGGGAGACATGGTCTGTCTGGCCAGAATATCCCGCACATCGCCCTCGTAGGGCTTTCCCGTTACATTTGCGTAGACCGGGGCAGTCGGCGTCTTAAATTCCATTGTGGAAATATAGTCCCGTATGTTCTGCGAGGCCGCTTCCATCAACTGGCTATGAAACGCGCCGTTTACTGCCAGCCGCACAGCCCTGGTGCGCCGCTCCTTGCAGACGGCCAAAAAGCCTGCCAGGCTTTTTTCATCTCCGGCGACCACAATCTGTCCCGGGCAATTAAAGTTGACCGGCAGCAACACATCCTTTTCCTCCGTGGCTGCAATCAGCTCCAGAATCTGCTCCTCATTTTTGCCTAAAACGGCTGCCATGCCGCCTGGATGCGCCTCAGCGCAGGCCTGCATCCACTCCGCCCGTTTTTTTACCAGGCGAAAAGTGTCCTCCAGGGTCAGCATGCCAGAGGCTGCCAACGCGCCATATTCGCCTAGGGAGAAGCCTGCAAATGCGCTGACCTCTATCCCCAGTCTGGAAAATTCCGCAAAGGCCGCCATAGCCATGGCAAACACAGCGGGCTGGGTGTTGACCGTCTGATTCAGCTCCTCTGCCTCAGCGTCCAGACAGAGGCGGACAATATCCGGGTCGAGCTCTGCCAGCCGCTCAAAAACCTGCCTGGCAGCTTCGCCGTTTTCATAAAGCTCCCGGCCCATGCCCTGCTTCTGGGCGCCCTGACCTGAAAGTAAAACGCCTACTCGCATAAGCTCATCCCCGCCTTTAGCAGTTTTTCCCCGCCGTTTACAATGTCCAGAATGATATCCCTTGCGCTTTCCTTCTTTGCAACAAGCCCTGCAATCTGGCCCGCCATGACGGAACCAAAGGCCATGTCGCCCTCCACGGCTGCCTTTCTCAGGGCTCCTGCGCCCATGCGCTCAAAATCCTCAACAGTGCCCGCGCCGCCGTCGATTGCCTTCATCTGCCGGGCCAGCTTGTTTTTCAGCACCCGGACGGGATGGCCCGTAATGCGCCCAGTCACCATGGTATCAGTGTCATTTGCGGCCAGCACCTTTTCCTTATAGTTTTCATGGACGTTGCACTCGTTTGCCACCAAAAAGCGCGTGCCGACCTGGACCCCCTTAGCCCCAAGCATAACCGCCGCAGCAAATCCCCGTCCGTCTGCAATGCCGCCTGCCGCAATGACGGGAATGCTCACCGCCTGAGCCACCTGAGGCACCAGGGTCATAGTCGTCAGCTCGCCGATATGTCCGCCGGACTCCATTCCCTCTGCGATCACCGCGTCGGCGCCATACCGCTCCATCCGCTTCGCCAAAGCCACGGAAGGCACCACGGGAATCACCTTAATGCCGGCTTCCTTCCACATGGCAATATGCTCCGAAGGATTCCCTGCGCCTGTTGTCACTACCTTAACGCCCTCCTCGGCAACCACCTTGGCCACCTCCTTGGCGTAGGGCGAAAGCAGCATGATGTTTACGCCAAAGGGCTTGCTGGTGCGCCGCTTGGCCTCCTGTATCTGCTCGCGGACATAATCTGCCGGCGCGTTCCCTGCCGCAATCAAGCCCAGGCCGCCGCCCTCGCTGACTGCCGCCGCCAGGGATGCATCGGCGATCCACGCCATGCCACCCTGTATCACCGGATATTCAATTCCCAAAAGCTCCGTTACTGCCGTTTTAATTGCAATCACCTCATTTTGTTTCATTTCTCCCGGCCCGCCGACAGGTCATAGGGAGGGCCGATTGGCTGGCCCTTACTTGTTCTCCTTGATGTAATTCACAAGGTCGCCCACTGTTTTCAGGCCCTCATTGGTCTCGATAGAGATGTCGAACGCCTCTTCCAGGTCCATTACGATTTCCACCATGTCGAGAGAGTCAATCTGCATGCTCTCGAAGGAGGACTCCTCTGTAATCTCGCTGGGATCCAAATCCATTTTCTCTGCAATAATGTCTCTGATTTTTTCGAACTCCATAATTCAAACCTCCGAATAAAATAATTTCATTTATTTCAACGCAATGCGTCAAAACCTATTTGCTCCAGGTGACAATGGCCGCGCCAGAGGTCAGGCCTCCGCCGAACCCGACGATGAGCACCGTGTCTCCCTGCTTCATCCTTCCCGCCCGGCTCGCCTGGTCCAGCGCCACGGGAATACTGGCCGCCGAGGTGTTTCCCACAGTGTCCACATTGACAAAAAACTTCTCCATGGGCATTTTAAGCCTTCTTGCGGCCGCGTCGATAATCCGCAGGTTGGCCTGGTGGGGGATGACAAAATCGATATCCTCTGCCGTGAGTCCAAGGGCCTCCATAGCCTCCTTGGCAGCCCGGCTCAACTCCTTCGTCGCAAATTTAAAGACCGCTTGCCCATCCATATAAATGCAGTGTTTCCTCTCCGGGCCATCCTCCGCGGGCACCAGCAGCGACCCCTTGGGGTCTCCGTATGCATGCAGGCCAATATAGCGAATTTCCTCGCCCACTCCCAAAACGGCCGCACCTGCTCCGTCTCCAAACAGAACGCAGGTGCTTCTGTCTGTATAATCCACAATCTTGGAAAGCCGGTCCATCCCAATAACCAAAACGGGCCTGCCCTCCTTCACAAAGGCCTCCGCCGTTTTCATGGCGTATAAAAAACCAGTGCAGGCGGCGCTCAAATCAAATGCAGGACATGTAATCCCCAGTTCATAAATGACCTGGCAGGCCGTGCAGGGCACGGCATTATCCGGCGTTATCGTCGCGCAAATCACTGCCCCCAGGGTCTCTGGCGCAACCTGCGCATCCTCCAGCGCACGTCTTGCCGCCTCCAGCGCCATATGTACGCTGCTCTGCTCTTCAATATGCCGTTGCCGGATGCCCGTACGAGTCACAATCCACTCGTCCGACGTATCCACAATGCTTTCCATATAGCTGTTGTCGTAGACCTTTTCCGGCAGATAACTGCCCGTTCCGAGTATTTTCATCTTGCCTCCGTTCTATCCCTCAAATTATTTGCTCTCTGCCTTGCAAAGTACGCCCTGGCTTGCCAGATAATCTTCAAAGTACTGGTTCAGCTCTACGAGAGCCGTTTTCAAAACCTCCATCTGCGCATCGTCCAGCTTTCCCAAGGCCCGTTTCATCATCAGCCCATGAAAATACTGATGCACTCTGGCTGCCCGCCTGCCCTTTTCCGTCAGGCCCACTAAAACCAGCCGCCTATCCGCCAAATCGCTTCTCCGTTCCACGTATCCCTTTGCGTAGAGTCTTTTCACGGTAACTGAAAGAGTGGCAACGGTAATGCCC